>JASHVC010000608.1 GCA_030039655.1 Xanthobacteraceae bacterium
ATAATGATTGGCAAGATCGAAGCGCTCAACAAAGCGGAGCGCGAGCTGGCGGAGCCGCGGCAACTACAGTCGCGGCCGATGGCGCGGGCCTGGGAATATTGGACGACCCGCCTGCGCAAGGCCGGCGAGCTACCGCCCGAAGCGTAGCGGAGTGGCCCTCGCCCCTTAGCCGTACGTCGGCACGAACAGTTTCTCGATCGGAATGGACTCCGGGATCAGTCCCTGCTCGACCATGTAGGTGATCAGCGCCTCCAGCGTCGGCCGGTTTGGCTCGACCCCATAGGGCCAGCAATCGCCGCCGAACAGTTCGTCTATCTCGCGGACGTCGTCGGGTAGCCACGGCAGCATGTAGCGCAGCGTTCCCGAATAGCGCATTTTTTCCCATGCCCAGTCCTTTGCGGCGTTGAGCGCGTTGTAGAGGCTCGTCGCCACAAACGGATTCTTTTCGTAGACGTCGTTGCGAATGACCACGAGGTGCATGATCGGAAAGATCTTGGTGCGCCGATAATAGTCCTGCTCCTTGGCCCGGTAGTCGGGAATCAGTCGCACCACGTCGGGGCTGCGGCCGAAAGCCCTCGGCATATTGGAGCCGACGATGGCGTGGATTTCGCCGGCCTCGAGCAGGTCGCTCAGCGACTTGCCGCTGGTGTTCTGCTTCAGATTGACCGGCTTGAGCATCGGCACGACGTTGGGGTTGCCATAGCCGCCGGGCTCGTTGATGGCGCCCTGCACCCACTCGATTTTGCCGAGATCGATGCCGAGATCGTGCTGCATCAGCCCGCGAATGAAGATCGCGGCGGTCTGAGTGTAAAGCGGCACGCCCACGCGCTTTCCGGCAAAATCTGCCGCCGACTTGATGTGCTTTCGGTTGACGATGATGAAGCTGTGGCGAAATACCCGCGAGGCGAACACCGGCAGCGCCACGAACGGCAGTTTCTTCGCCGCGAATCGGGTGATGAACTCGGAGCTCGACATTTCGCAGGCGTCGAATTCCAGCCGGTTGGACATGCGGTCGAAAATCTCGCGCGGATTGTCCATGACCAGGAAATTCAGGTCGATGCCCTCGGCTTTAACATCGCCGGTTTGCAGGGCGAGCATCCGATCGTAGAGGCCGCAGGCGAAGGTGATCGGCAACGCAGTCATTGGATTGCATCCTTGGGGGAGAGACGGAGTGAGACTAGGCGCCCAGCACTATCACACGGCCGTCCTGTTGCGTCATCCGGCCCTCCGCGATGTTAGCTTCGCGCGCCACTCGCGCCACCGCACAAGAAATTTTTACCGCGTGTGTCGATTTTTCTTGCAATGCCGGATCGACACGCCTATTTGCCGCTCGCCCAAATTCGCACGTGCCTGTGGCCGTGTGTCGATCGGTAGGCATCCGGACAAGAGGCCGGACAGTCGCCTGAGGTTGGTGTTGCAGCCTCACTACGTGATCGGCAGCCGGAGGCGAAACCGGCGCACCCCGCGCTCAACGGGGGACGCGGCTTAAAGCAACGACGGAGCGGGCTTTTTTGGTCTCGTTGGCCGTCCACAGGTCAGCACCGAAGAGGCTTGTCCATCTTTGTCTTGCCGGCCGTGCGGAACGGGTCTCCCGCTCCAATCCAAGGCAGCATCTCGGCGAAAGCGCCGCGCGCCAACCCCGTGTCCCCAACGCACGGACCGGTGCCAAGGCCCTTAAGCCGCTGACGCCGGTCGTTCGCGCGAAAGCGCGGCGGCTGAACTTCAACGCTGGGCCAAGACGGCACGTTGCCTATGGCCCCTTTGAGCCTGGACGAAGGAGCGCCTTCCATGACTGAGCGCATCCGCGAATTCCTGCGCCGCCGCCGCGACGAAGGTTGCGACGATGGCCCGTGCCTCGTCGTCGACCTCGACGTCGTGCGCGAGAACTATCGAGCCTTTGCCAAAACGCTGCCAGACAGCCGTGTGTTCTATGCCGTGAAGGCCAACCCGGCGCCGGAGCTGTTGGTGCTGCTGGCCTCGCTTGGCTCCTGCTTCGACACCGCCTCGGTCCCCGAGATCGAGATGGTGCTCGCGGCTGGCGCCACGCCCGACCGCATCTCCTTCGGCAACACGATCAAGAAGGAGCGCGACATCGCGCGCGCCTACGCGCTCGGCGTCCGCTTGTTCGCGGTCGACTGCAAGGCCGAGGTGGAGAAGATCAGCCGCGCCGCGCCCGGCGCCAAGGTCTTCTGCCGCTTCCTGTTCGGCTGCGCCGGCGCCGAGTGGCCGCTGTCGCGCAAGTTCGGCTGCGATCCGGAGATGGCGGTCGAGGTGCTCGACCATGCGCAACGGCTCGGGCTCGAAGCCTGCGGCGTGTCGTTCCATGTCGGCTCTCAGCAGCGGCGTACGGCGGCCTGGGACGAAGCGCTCAAGTCGGCGGCGGCGATCTTTCGCGCCTGCGCCGAGCGCGGCATCAACCTGTCCATGGTCAATCTGGGCGGCGGCTTTCCGACCAAGTACCTGCGTGACGTGCCGGCGGTGGACGCCTATGGCCGCTCCATCTTCCGGGCGCTGCGCAAGCACTTCGGCAACCGCATCCCGGAGACCATCATCGAGCCGGGCCGCGGCATGGTCGGCAATGCGGGCGTGATCGAGGCCGAGGTGGTGCTCGTCTCTAACAAGAGCGAGCACGACCACGTGCGCTGGGTTTATCTCGACATCGGCAAGTTCGGCGGTCTCGCCGAAACTATGGACGAGTCGATCCGCTACCCGATCCGCACGCCTCATGACGGCGAGGAGGTCGGGCCGTGCGTGCTCGCCGGACCGACCTGCGACTCGGCCGACATGCTCTACGAGAAGCGGCCGTACGAACTGCCGATCAGCCTTGAGATCGGCGACAAGGTGCTGATCGAAGGGACCGGCGCCTACACCGCGACCTACGCATCGGTGGCCTTCAACGGCTTCGCACCGCTGCGGACCTACCACATCTGAAAAACCGGCGGGTCCCCGTTGCCCCCCGCGCGCGGCGTTGTTGCGCGCGGGGTGCAAGGGAGAAAGGAGTAGGACCATGATCAACATCCGTGAAGAACGCGCAACCGATGTTGTGGCGCGTGAAAGCCTACTCGACGACGCCTACGGCGCGGTGCGTTTCACCAAGGCTTCTGAGCGGTTGCGCAAGGGCCGTCTGCCGGCGAAAGGCCTGTCGCTCGTTGCGGTCGAGCATGCCCGCATCGTCGGCACCATCCGGCTCTGGCACGTGACGGCCGGGCCAGGCCGGCCCGTGTTGCTGCTCGGGCCGCTTGCCGTGCATCCGGACCACCGCAATCGCGGCATCGGCTCGGCGCTGGTGTCCCGCGCACTCACGCGTGCCCGGCTTGGCGGCTATCGGGCGGTGCTCCTGGTTGGCGACGCAGCGTACTACGGCCGCTTCGGCTTCACGGCGGAGCAGACCGGCGGCCTGTGGATGCCCGGCCGCTTCGAGCCGGAACGGCTGTTGGCGCTCGAGCTTCGGCTCGACGCGCTCGCCGGCGCCCGAGGACTGATCGGCGCGACCGGCGAGATGCAGCCGCGGCCCCACCTCAAGACGCTCATCACCGCCCGCAGCGGCACGCCGCGCGCGCCAGCGCGGCGCGCCGCTTGACGGCGAGCAACGATCCCCTCCAGTTTGGAGTGACGAGAATGAACGACATGACCTTGCTTGCCCGCTTCGACGGCCCCATCGTGATGATCGGCTTCGGCTCGATCGGCAAGGGCACCTTGCCGCTGATCGAACGGCATCTCGCGTTCGACCATGAGAAATTCGTCGTCATCGCGCCGGACGACAGCGACCGTCGCCTGCTCGACGAGCGCCAGATCAAGTTCGTGCATCAGGCGATCACGCGCGAGAACTATCGCGAGGTTCTCCGGCCACTCCTCACTGGCGGACCCGGCCGTGGCATGATGATCAACCTGTCGGTCGACACGTCATCGGTCGACCTGATGGAGTTCGCCAAGGACCTCGATGCTTTTTACATCGACACCGTGGTCGAGCCCTGGCCCGGCCTTTACACCGACGGCTCCCGCTCGATCTCGGAGCGCTCGAACTATGCGCTGCGCGAAGGCGTGCTGGCGCTGCGCCGCCGGCGTCCCGGCGGCGTGACCGCCGTGAGCTGCTGCGGCGCCAATCCCGGCATGGTGTCGTGGATGGTCAAGCAGGCCCTGCTCGACATCGCCTCCGAGCTGAAACTCGACTTCGCCGAGCCGCAATCGCGCGGCGCGTGGGCGCGGCTGATGCAACGCGTCGGCGTCAAGGGCATCCACATCGCCGAGCGCGACACCCAGCGCGCCTCGACCCCGAAGCCACGCGGCAAGTTCATCAACACCTGGTCGGTCGAGGGCTTTATCTCTGAAGGCTCGCAGCCGTCGGAACTCGGCTGGGGCACACACGAGAAGGTGATGCCGCCGGGGGCGCATCGCCACGAATTCGGCTGCGATGCCGCGATCTATCTGACGCGGCCGGGAGCCAGTACGCGGGTCCGCTCATGGACGCCGACTGCCCAGGCCCAACACGCCTGGATGATCACGCACAACGAATCGATTTCGATCGCGGACTACTTCACGCTGCGGGAGAACGGCAAGGTCGTGTATCGGCCAACGTGCCATTACGCTTATCACCCGTGCGACGACGCCGTGCTGTCGCTGCACGAACTCGCCGGTGCCGAGTGGCGGCCGCAGCAGACGTGGCACATCCTGTCCGAAGACGACATCGTCGACGGCATCGACGAACTCGGCGTGCTGCTCTACGGCCATGCCAAGAACGCCTACTGGTACGGCTCGCAGCTTTCGATCGAGGAGACCCGGAAGATTGCGCCGTATCAGAACGCGACCGGCCTGCAGGTGACCTCGGCCGTGCTCGCCGGCATCATCTGGATGCTGGAAAATCCCGGCCGCGGCATTGTCGAGGCCGACGAGATGGACTTCCGCCGCTGCCTGTCGATCCAGCGGCCCTATCTGGGCCCGGTGATCGGCCGCTACACGGACTGGACGCCGCTCAAGGATCGCGGCCGTCTCTTTCCCGAAGCGGTGGATCGCGAGGACCCCTGGCAGTTCAGCAACGTGCTGGTAAATTGAGGGATGGCCGGCGCGCCGCGAGACGCCGCCTCTACGCGATCTCGATGTTCAGATAACCGTCGATGCGGGCCCGCTGGCCCGGATAGACTATGATCGTTGAGGTTTTTTCCTCGATGACGGCAGGCCCGTCGATGGTCGCCCCCGGCGGCAATTCCGGGCGGCGAAAGACCGGCACCTCAATCGCATCGGCGGCGTTGAAATATGCCGTGCGCTTCTCATGCGGCTGTGGCGATCGCGATCCGGGGGTCTTCGCGACCTCATGAAATTGTGGCTTGGGAATTTGTCCGACCGCTGTGACCTGAAAGTTGACGATTTCGACCGCCTCGGCGGTGGCCATATGGCCGTAGCGGCGCTGGTGCGCCTCGTGGAAGCGCTTGGCCAAGGCGCCGATATCTTCGTCGGTAGCTAATTTCGAAACCGGGGCGCTCACTTCATAGGACTGGCCGCGGTAACGCATGCCGGCGGTGCGCAAGGTCGTCAGTTGCTCCCTGGCGAATTTTTCCTGCAGGAGTTCGGCGAGGCCGGCCTCCTCCATTTCGGCAAAAATCTTCTCCAGGTCGGTCGGCTTCGCCGCATCGAGCCGCGTGATGCGCGTCAGGCTCCGCGTCTGATGCACGTCGGTGACCAGCATGCCGAAGGCGCTGAAGGTGCCGGGGTCGCGCGGCACGAGAATGCGGCCGATGCCAAGATCGCCGATGAAGCGGCCGGCGATGGTCGGTCCCATGCCGCCGAAGGCCACAAGGGTAAACTCGCGGGGATCGTAGCCGCGCTCGATGGTGATCGTGCGCATCGCCATGGTGACGTTGGTGGCGAGTACGGTGAGGACGCCCCAGGCGGCTTCGACGAGCGAAAGCCCGAGCGGCTGTGCCACCCGCGTCGCGATGGCTTCGTGCGCCTTGTCGCGCGAGATCGGCATGGCGCCTTCCAGGAGCGCGGCCGGATTGAGATGGCCAAGTACGACCAGCGCATCGGTCAGCGTCGGCTCGCTGCCTCCGCGATCGTAACAAGCAGGTCCCGGAGCGGCTCCGGCGCTCTGCGGTCCGACTTTCAGGACGCCGAGTTCAACCGACGCGATGCTGCCGCCGCCAGCGCCGATGGTCTCGATATCCACCGTGTGGGTGCGCAGCGGATGCCGCGCCACCGAAAACTCCGATTTGAACAATGGCCGTCCCGGCAGCACCGCCATGTCCGAAGAGGTACCTCCGGTGTCGAACGTGATGACGTTTTCGACGCCCTTGATGTCACCGAGATAGCGGCTGCCGATGACGCCGGCGACCGGGCCGGACAGCACCGTGCCGATTGGCACCCGCTCAAGCATGCGTGCGCTCGCGGCGCCACCCTCGGATTTCATCATCAGGGTGCGCGAGCGCGGAAAGCGCTGCAGCGAAAGCTCTTCCAGTTCACGCAGGTAGCACGAAACCGGCGGGCCGATATAGGCATTGGCGACGGTCGACGCGGTGCGCTCGTATTCACGCCATTCCGGATCGACCTCGTGCGAGAGCGACACATAAATGCCGGGCGCGATGGAGCGGATGATGTCCGCCGCGGCACGCTCGTGCGCCGGGTTGGCGTAAGCGAACAGAAAGCACACCGCGATGGCTTCGACGCCTTGTGCGAGCAGGCGGCGCGTTGCTTCCGCGACATCGGCCTCATCGATTTTTTCGATGACGTTGCCGAAAGGATCGAGCCGCTCGCGCACCTCCTGGATACGATCGCGTGTGAGCAGCATCTTGGGCGCGGGCGCAAAAATGTTGAACACCTCGTCGCCGCGCCACTGCCGCCCGATTTCATAAACGTCGCGGAAGCCCCGCGTGGTGATGAGGCCCGCGCGTACGCCCTTGCCTTCCAGCAGGGTGTTGAGCGCCGCGGTCGAGCCATGCAGGATCAGCGACACGGAATCCGCGCCGAAGTCGGTTGCGAGGTCGCGCGTAATCGTCTCCATGACGGAGGCAGGCTGCGTCGGATCGGACAAGTATTTGCGCACGGCTACGAGCGCGCCCGCGTCCTCGTCGAAGGCGGTGACATCGGTGAATGTCCCGCCGACGTCGATGCCGACTCGCAATTTCATGAAGCGGCCTTCGGGCCGCGCAGCCGCGCCGTTGCCTCAGCGTCGATGCTGAAGTCATCATTGAGTGTGACGGCGTAATCGTTGCGCGCCGCCTCGCGCGACACGTAGCCACGGACCACGTCCTCGCGCACCCGTTCGGGCGCGCGCTCGCGTGGATCG
>JASHVC010000609.1 GCA_030039655.1 Xanthobacteraceae bacterium
GAATCACCATGCGATTCTCGCCGCAATTTCTCGACGAGCTGCGGGCGCGGCTTCCGGTTTCGGAGGTCGTGGGCCGGCGCGTGAAGCTGCGCAAGACGGGGCGCGAGTGGAAGGGCTTGTCGCCCTTTAACAAGGAGAAGACGCCCTCGTTCACGGTCAACGATGAGAAGGGCTTCTACCACGACTTCTCGTCCAACAAGCATGGCAGCATTTTCGACTTTGTGATGGAGACCGAAGGCGTCAGCTTCCCGGAAGCCGTCGAACGGTTGGCCGAGATGGCCGGCGTTCCGATGCCGGCCTATTCGCCCGAGGCCGAAGCGCGCGAGGAACGCCGCAAGACGCTGCATGACATCGTCGAGCTCGCCGCCAAGTTCTTCGAGACCACGCTGGCGTCGAGAAACGGCGCGCGCGGGCGCGGCTATCTGGCCGACCGCGGCCTTACCTCGGCAACGCAACTGAAATTCCGCATCGGCTACGCGCCCGCGGAGCAATACGCCCTCAAGGAGCATCTCGGCGCGGCGAAGGTTCCGGTCGAGGACATGATCGAGGCCGGGCTCATCGTCGCCGGCGAAGACATCGCGGTACCCTACGATCGCTTCCGCGACCGCATCATGTTTCCGATCAGCGACTGGCGCGGGCGCCTCATCGCCTTTGGCGGCCGCGCGCTCGAGAAAGAAGTCTCGGCCAAGTATCTGAACTCGCCCGAGACGCCGCTCTTCCACAAAGGCGCGACGCTCTACAACATCGCGGCGGCGCGCAAGGCGGCGCACGAGGGCGCGCCGGTCATCGCGGTCGAAGGCTACGTCGACGTCATTGCCATGGTCACGGCCGGATATGAGGCCACCGTGGCGCCGCTCGGCACCGCGCTCACAGCCGAGCAACTAGCTCTGATGTGGCGGCTCAACGACGAGCCGACATTATGTTTCGACGGCGATGATGCGGGCCGGCGCGCGGCCTATCGGGCCGCCGATCTGGCGCTGCCGTCGCTCAAGCCCGGCAAGAGCCTGCGGTTCGCGGCGCTGCCCGACGGGCAGGATCCCGACGATTTGGCCCGCTCCGGCGGCCGCGAAGCGGTCGCCGACGTGCTCGGCGCAGCGCGTCCGCTTGCCGAGTTGGTTTGGACACGGGAGAGCGAGGCCGGTCCGTTCGACACGCCCGAACGGCGTGCGGCCTTCGAGGCACGGCTGTCGGCGGTCACAGCCACCATCGCGGACGAAACCGTGCGCCGCTATTACCGGCAGGATTTTGCAGTGCGGCTTCGCCATTTGTTCGCGCCGCCTGAAGTCCCGGCGCGCCGGCGGGACTACGAGCCGCACGGCCGGCGGGAGTACGAACCGAAGGAGCGCCGGAATGGCCCGTTTGGACGCATGGCCGGGTTCAACTCCACCCAATTCGGCCGGGATCATCCCCGCGATCAACCCTACGTGGCGGCAAGCCCTGACTTGGCGGCGAGTCCGCTGCATCGCGGCCACCGCGCCGCCATCCCACGCCGGGAAGCACTCATGCTGCAGGCGGCGCTCAACCATCCCTGGCTGCTTCACGATCACCTGGAGGAACTCGCCGCAGCGGACCTCCGCCACGCCGATAGCCAAAAGCTCAAAGGCGCGCTGATCGACGTCTTTGCCCATGGGGCCGAGGATTTCGCCCGTGATGGCGATGACGGCCGCGCCGCCCTGCTCGAGGAACTCAACCGGCGCGGCTTCGAGAGCGTGATCGCCCGCATCGAGCGCACTATCACCACCCCGTCGGTGTGGGGTGCCCGTCCCGAGGCGGCCCGCGAGGACGTTTTACTGACGTGGAAACAACTTGTTGCCTTGCATACCCAGTGGCATTCCCTAATTAGGGAACTGAAGGAAGCGGAATTGGCGCTCGGCCAGGACAACACCGAGGCAAACTATGCCCGGCTGTGTGACGTGAAGGCGAGGCTGTCGACGCTCGATGGAACCGAGGCGCTTGTAGAAGGCTTCGGGATCTCTTCGGGCCGCTCTCCGCGAACCCTGTAAGCGTTGCGAACGCTGAGGCGTTTTGGCGCAAAATATGCAGATTTGCTGGGGTCTGTAGGGCTCGGCGGCAGGGAATAGGTGGTCGCGCGTGCGGTTCTCAGGGTTAGTGGGTGCTTAAGGCGGCCTTGCGGCCCGCGGAAATCTGGGACCCCGATTCTCTCCGCATAGGGTAGGGGGACTTTTTTGTTCCGCCTGCCCGCTTTCCCCCTATCCGCTGGGAGCGGGGGCGGGTTGTTGATAGTGGGGTGGGCTTGCCTGCCCCGTGTGAGGAAACGCATAGGGTAGGGGCGGGCATCCGCGCCGACCCGGGGTGTGGTGAGTCACCATAGGGTAAGGGGCTGTCGCATCCGCGACCGGTGTAGGTGGAGAAGACAACGATGACGAACAAGAGCGCGGACGATAAGGCCGCCAAGGAAATCGCCAAGACTATCGCCAAGACCATTGCGAGCAGGGCCAAGGTCGCCGTGCAGAAGTCGGCCCCACCGCCGAAGGATGCTGAGACCCCCGAGAAGGACGCCCCCGAGGCGCCGGACGCCCCGTTGCCGCTGCTCGACCTGTCGGACGCAGCGGTCAAGAAAATGATCAAGCAGGCCAAAAAGCGCGGCTACGTCACCTACGAGCAGCTCAATTCGGTCATGCCGTCCGAGGAGGTCACCTCCGAGAAGATCGAAGAC
>JASHVC010000610.1 GCA_030039655.1 Xanthobacteraceae bacterium
CGCCGAACTGGCGCGTGTCTTCGCCGCTCATGGCCACGAGCTGGTACTGGTGGCGCGGCGCGAGCGGGAGCTTACCGATCTCGCCGATGAGATCGCGAGCAAAGGCGCGAAGCGGCCGATCGTGCTGGCGGTGGATCTGGCGGAACGCAATGCGGTGGCGCGCATCGTCGCTGAATTGAAGTCGCGCGATCGCGAGCCCGCGAACCTCGTCAACAATGCGGGCTTCGGGCTGGCCGGCCCGTCGACCGTGCTCGACCGCGGCGAACAACTCGCCATGATCGACGTCAATGTGCGCGCGCTCACCGAGCTGACGCTGACATTTGCGGAAAGCGTCGTTCGCCATCACGGCGGCATTCTAAACGTCGCCTCCATCGTTTCGTTCATGCCCGGCCCCGGTATGGCGATCTATTACGCCAGCAAGGCCTACGTGCTTTCGTTCAGCGAAGCGCTCCACAGCGAGCTGTCAGACCGCGGCGTGCGGGTCACAGCGCTATGCCCGGGGCCGGTTGCAACGGGCTTCCAGTCGCGCGCAGGCATCAGCGCGAACGCTGGTGGAGAGACCAGCCTGGTGGCGATTCCTGCGCGGCGGGTGGCGGAAATCGGCTACGATGCGTTGATGCGCGGCAAGCGAGTCGCCGTCGCCGGTTTCGGCAACAGGATCATCGTATTCTTCATGCGTTATTTGCCGCACACGGTCCTGTTGCCGATGCTCAAGGCGCGTATGCGCTTTACTTCGAAAGCCAACGAGAAGACCCTATAAGAACGCCGCGCAATGCGGCCCGATTCGACTGTCATGCTCCAGCCAATTTTGATCGTCCTGCACCAGGAGCATTCCACCCCGGGCCGCGTCGGCAATGCGCTCCGCCAACTCGGCTACCCGCTCGACGTGCGCCGCCCGCGCTTCGACGATCCGCTGCCGGAGACTATGGAGGAGCACGCCGCCGCCATCATCTTCGGCGGCCCCATGAGTGCCAACGACGACACCGATTTCATCCGCCGCGAGATCGAGTGGATCGCGATGCCGTTGAAAGAGAACAAGCCCTTCCTCGGCATCTGTCTCGGCGCGCAAATGTTCGCGCATCATCTCGGTGCCAGGGTTTTTCGTCACCCCGCAGGTCATGCCGAGATCGGTTACTACCCGATCCGGCCCACGGCAGCCGGCCTCGCGCTCGTGCCGCAGTGGCCGGAATGCGTTTATCAATGGCACCGGGAGGGTTTCGATGTGCCATCCGGCGCCGAGTTGTTGGCGGAGGGCGATACCTTCGAAGTGCAGGCGATCCGCTACAAGCGCGGCTATGCGTTGCAATTTCATCCGGACGTGACCCACGCCATGATGCACCGATGGACCACCACGGGTCATGAGCGCATGCAGCTGCCGGGCGCGAGGCCGCGCGAGACGCATTTTGCCGATCGCGCCGTGTACGACTATACGGCGCGCGCCTGGCTCAGCGTGTTTCTCGAACGGTGGATGGGCTGAAGGACTTCACTCTCCGGCAGCGAGCTGCTCGGCGAAATAAGCGACGGTCTTGGTGTAAACTTCCGACGAATTCCACTGCAGCAGCACCTGGAAATTCGGGGTGCCTTCGCCCCAGGGCTGACCGCGCTGCCAGCCGTAGCCTTTCAGATAATTTGCCGTCGAGGCCAGCACGTCGGGCACACTGTGAATGAGGTCGCGCCGGCCCTTGCCGTCGTAGTCCACGGCGTATTTCAGATACGAGGAGGGGAGAAACTGCGTCTGTCCGATTTCACCGGCCCAGGCGCCATGCATCTGCGCGGCCGCCATGTCGCCGCGGTTGACGATGCGCAAGGCGGCGAGCAACTCGCCGCGGAATTTTTCCGCCCGGCGGCAATCATACGCCAGCGTCGCCAGCGCGCGGATAGTGGGGAAGTTACCGTTGTCGGCGCCAAAATCAGTTTCCAGTCCCCAGATGGCGACGAGGATAGGGCCCGGCACGCCGTACTGCTGTTCGATGCGATCAAACAACGCCCTGTTCTGCTGCAATTGGCGCCGGCCGCGGGCCAGCCGCGGCGGCACCATGCGTCCGGAAAACTGCTCGAAACTTTGGCGGAAGACGCCCTGGGCGTGGTCGCGGGCGATGATGGTCGGATCGTAGCTGAGGCCGTTGAGGGCGCTGTCGATCGTGGGTCCCGGAATGCCCTGCGCGGCCGCCTCCTGTCTGAAGCCTTGCAGCCAGGTGCCGAAATCGCCGCCGCAGGGGGGCGCGGCCAAGACCGGGCTCACCACCGGGCTCACCACGGCGCTCACCACGGGGCCCGCCATCAGGGCGAGCGTGAGAACCAACAAATACAGTCGAGCTGGGAACGGTCGCATGCAGGGTCCTCGCCGTCTCGCCCGGAATGAATCAACGCAATTGGACAGCAATATGATGCTACGCCCGGCTTCCCGTCAAAGCTACGTTTTTTCAGGCTCGTAGCCCTCGGCACGCCAAAGCTCGCGAAAGACCCCGGCCGAAATCAGCACCACCGCGATGGTGCTCAGCCCCCCGAGCAAAACCGCCGGAATGACCCCGAACAGCGCCGCGGCGCTGCCGGCGCGGAACGTACCGAGCTGGTTCGACGTGCTGGTAAACATTGCGTTGACCGCAAATACCCGCCCGCGCATCTCGTCCGGCGTATGCAGCTGGACCAGAGTCTGGCGGATGACGACGCTGATCAAGTCGGCGGCGCCGAGCGCGAACAGGGCCGCCATGGCCAGGATCGAGACTGGCGACAGTGCAAGCCCAATCGTTCCCAGCCCATAGATCGCCACGGAAGCAAACATCGCGTGACCGACGCGGCGCGAGATCGGGTGCCGCGTCAGGATCAGCGCCGTGATGATCGCGCCCGCCGCCGGCGCCGCGCGCAGAGCGCCGAAGCCGAGCGGGCCGGACTTGAAAATGTCGCTGGCGAAGATCGGCAATAGCGCCGTCGGATTGCCCAGCACCACCGCAAACAGGTCGAGCAGGATGGCGCCGAGCACGACCTTCTGGCGGCCGATGAACGCAACGCCGCTGAACATGGTTTTCAGATCGAAGGGTTCGCGTCGCGGCGGCGCCCGCTCCACGGCGACGGCGAGCATGATGAGAGCCGCGGACAGCCAAAGCACGGCGCACGCCGCGAAGGCCATGGCTGGATCGATGGCCAGCAGCACACCACCGAGTGCGGGGCCGGCAACGACAGCGGCTTGCGCGGCCGAATTTGATGCCGCGATCGCGCGTGGCAGAGCCGCGGGCGGGACGATGTTGGTCAACACCGATTGCAGGCTTGGCTGCTCGAAGGCGCGGCCGGCGCCCACCACGAACGCCATGGCTAGCACCAGTGCGGATGTGAGCTGACCCATCGCCGTCGCCGCGGCCAGGAGGGCTACTGCCAGCGCCTCGATGGCCTGCGACACGGCCGTGACCGTGCGGCGATCGTAACGGTCCGCCGCATGGCCGGTGGGAAGAAACAACACGACGGCGGGAATGAATTGGACGAGCCCGACGAGACCGAGCTCGAACGAGCTTCCAGTCAGGGCATACATCTGCCAGCCGACCGCAACCGCCTGCATTTGTAGTGCGACGGAGGTGGCGACTCGCACATAAAGAAAACGGACAAACGGGCTTTGGCGCAACAGCGGCGGCGGGGCGGGATTGTCCATCAGGGGTAGAGGGAGATCGGGTCGAGACGGGGCGTGAGAGGGGATTGGGGTAGGGGCGGGATTTACGCTTATTTCCGGGCCTCCTCCAGACCCGTGCGCGCGAGCGCGGCCCGGTGGCCGAGCGTGACGATTTAATCAATCTCGTCCGATCTTAGTCAGCCTGTCTGGCTCTGATCCGTCAGCAATTTAGCGGTAGTCTTGCGATGCTGTTCGCAGTTGGCGTGATCGATGCCTTCGACGGTGATCGCGAGCATGCCGTTTTCGGTGACCCCGACCCAACCTTT
>JASHVC010000611.1 GCA_030039655.1 Xanthobacteraceae bacterium
AACACTCAATCCCGGTTTGACCATCCACGGCATCGTGCTGACCATGTACGACTCGCGAAACAGCTTGTCGGGGCAAGTCGTCGCCGAGGTGCGCGAATTCATGAAGGAGAAACAGAAAGTCTACGACACGGTGATCCCGCGCAATGTGCGCGTGTCCGAGGCGCCTTCCTACGGCAAGCCGGTGTTGGTTTACGATCTTAAGTGCAGCGGCAGCGAGGCGTATTTGAAGCTCGCGACCGAAGTCATCCAGCGTGAGAAAGAGTTGCGCGTCGGGATGGCGGGAATGCACGCGTGAACGAACGGTCGGGAGATCCTGCGGTGCCGGATGAAGGAGCACGGTCGCGATTAGGACGCGGGCTCGCCGCGCTGATGGGCGACGTCGGCACCGAGAGTACGACCGAGCGTCCGCGTGGGCAAAGAAAAGTACCAACAAGTTCTCTGCAACCCAATCCACGCAACCCGCGGCGTATATTTTCAGATGCGGAACTCGATGAGCTCGCTGCATCGCTGCGCGAGCGCGGCATCATCCAACCCATCGTTGCGCGGCCGCTGCGCGGTGTTCCCGACGGCTACGAGATCATCGCCGGCGAGCGCCGCTGGCGCGCGGCGCAGCGTGCCAGCCTGCACGACGTTCCAGTGGTCATCATCGAGGCGACCGACGCCGAGGCGCTGCAGCTCGCGGTCATCGAGAACGTGCAGCGCACCGATCTCAATCCGCTCGAAGAGGCCGAAGGCTATCGCGCGCTGATCCGCGATTTCAGCCACAGCCAGGACGACGTCGCGCGCATGGTCGGCAAAAGCCGCAGCCATGTTGCCAATACACTCCGGCTGCAGACGCTGCCCGATCGGGTCAGGGACCATATCAACGCTGGCCGTCTCAGCGCCGGCCGGGCTCGTGCTTTGGTCGGCCATCACGATGCCGGGCGCCTGGCGGACGAAATCGTCGCGCGCGGTCTCAACACGCGGCAAGTCGAAGAGATCACGCGCGCGCTTGGCAAGAAGAGCGGCCAGCAACAAAAAAGCGGCCATAAGGCGCGCGCGGCGAAAAATGCCGATACGCTGGCGCTGGAAAAACGCCTGGCCGATGCGCTCGGGCTCGCGGTCAGCGTCGATAACCGCAGCCGCGGCGGCAGCCTGACGATCCGCTATCGCAACCTCGATCAGCTCGACGAAGTGGTGCGCCGGCTGGAGCGGAAGTGAACCCGTCATGCCCGCGCTCTGTCGCGGGCATCCACGTCTTCCTTGAATGCCAAAGACGTGGATGGCCGGAACACTGTGCACCCAAGAGCCGACACGCGAACCACGCAAGTCGTGTACGCTAAGTGCCCAATCGCGACCATTCGCTACCAAAGTGCACCGCAGCGAAACGCGACCCGGACGCAATGATTGATGTGAGCCCGCCGAAACCTGGAAGCAGCGGGCCATATGAAATGTGTGATCAAAAGAAACAGACCAGATCCCAACGTAGGCGCGCTGGGCTCCAGTCCCGTCACAGAGGGTCTCCTAGGCCAGCTTGATCTAATTTGGCTCGCCTCATCGCGGCACAAGCGATCTCGCGGAAGGGCGCTTAGCCAGCCGTGTAGGAAGAAGATGCCAACTTTGCCCGCGCGCACGCGGCGCAGAGATTGGTGATAAGTCTGTGTATTTGCCCGCGCACGGCTTCGCCGCGGCATGGCATTGATACTTCGGTCACTGACGAAACGAGACCCCCAGAACCACTGCTATAGGTTTTCGCGGATCGTTCTGGCGGCATATCGCTCGCCATGGACGATTTCATCATCCCGAAGCTCAGCAAGAGGCAAGGCCATGAATCAGTATGCATCGAACAAGATGACCATCGGCGAAGCCGTCGGCCAGGGTGGGCTGTTGGTTGTCGCACAGTGGGAGACGAAAGAAGGACAGGCAGACAAGGTCGCTGACATCCTCGATCGCTTCCTGCCTGAAGCGCAACGCGATCCTGGCGCGAAACTGTTCCTGATCGGACGTAACAGGGACAACCCGGCTCAATTTCTGTTCTACGAACTGTTTCGTGATGAAGCAGCATTCAAGGCGCACCAGGAAAGCGCTTATTTTAAGACATACATCGCCGGTGAAGCGCTGCCGCTCCTCGCCAAGCGCGAACGCGCCCAGTACGCGTTGCTCTGACCCGTCCCGACCGCACGGAAGACGCCGAGTGACGCTCGCGCGCCTTCCGGGTCGGCAGCGTTGGGCCGTGGTGGCGTTCAGTCTTGCCTAAATGAGCAAATAGTGCAGGTGACCGACTATCCCTGCTTCGCGAAGTGCGTTTGCGGAGTCTCAGGTGGCAAAGATACCCACGGGTGACGTGACTCCTCCCATACAGCGTAACGCCGGCCGCGGTGTTATGCCTACCGCATCGTATGGGAAGTCATTGTGAATGACAGCAATTGAGGCTGCTGACTTCCGCTCCGGGGACAAGAGCGGTCTTCGCCGATCGCTTGCGCGACTTCCACTTCCGGTATTCCCCCCGATAGCGTCCGGATTTGCGACGCGGGCGATGTCGCTGAGTGCCAGGAACGGCATTTTGCGTCGCAGAAGAGAAAGCCAACGGTAATGGGCCTCGATCGCCCCGCCCGTCCGCACGGCGATGCCGTCTGAACGGTGGGTTGCGCCACGTCAACCTGACCGCCTCCTCGCTCGCTCAGGGGGGCACGCCGCCGGCCCTCATGGTGTCACCGATGTCGGGTTGGACCGCCTTGGCGGCGGCGATGTCAGCGTTGCCGGCGTCAGCTTGGCCCTTTCTCAGTTCCGCAATGCCGCGTCCGTAGAGCGAGCTTACGATCTTTGGATCGAGCATCAACGCGGCGTTGTAATCAGCGATGGCACTGTCGATTTGGCCAAGCTTGAGATAGGTAAACCCGCGGCTGTCGAGCGTATTGGCGTCGTTGGGCCTCAATTGCAGCGACTGATTGCAGTCCGCCAGTGCGGCCTGCAGTTGGCCGATAAGCGCATAGTCATAGCAGCGGTAGTTGAATGCGTCCGGATCCTTGGGATCGAATGCGATGATCTGGCTATAGTCGGCGATAGCATGATTGTAGTCTTTGATACTCTCGTAAACCTGGGCACGATCGAAGTAGGCTTCATCCGGGGCTCTATTTCGGAATAATTCGACAAACTGCGTGCAATCCGCAAGGGCGCCGGCGGCGTTACCCATGTGGAGGCGGACCTGACAGCGGTTGCGGTAGGCGTAAAAGTCCTCCGGACCGAGCTTAATCGCCCGATCACAATCCGCAAGGGCGGCGTTGTAATTACCGAGATGATCATAGGCCCTGCAGCGATTCACGTAGGCAAACACAGCCAGCGCATCATGGCCGATCACCTGCGTGCAGGCTTTGACGGCAGCGTTGTCGTCGTGAGGGTGCGCACAGTTTTCGTCATCCGTCGCGGCGAATGTCGGGTTGGGCGCGCACGCTAATGCGAGCCAGGTGACAACCGTGTAAACCAAGTATCCCCTCATGGATCGTCCTACGCCGTCGAGTGGATTTCAAATCAGATGCGGTCGTCTTTGATAGCGATCGCGGAGCGTCGGCGACTCGGCCAAGGCACCCGCAAGTGAAGTCGCCTTGGTAAGCCTGTCAGCCGTTTGCTTCGCCAAGTCTGCGTTCTCGTCCTTTAGATTATCGATTGCTTCGGCGGAAGTCTCGCCGCAGCTCGTCAATGGGTACACCAAATGACCGTTGACGTCATAGATGAATGCAGTTCCGGTGAGGCGTGCCCCTAGCGTATTAGCTGTGAAAATTCCGTAGTCTTCGGCAGCGTGTTTTTCTGACCCTCAAATTAACAACGACGTCCTTGATTCATGGTGTCCACTATACTCGGCCGGATTCAAAACGCTTTGAGGGCGGCGAGATGTGGCCACGCTGGCCACCGTAGGAGCCCGGTAGGATATCGAATTCCCAGGGATCAGTCAGCGGTTGACTGCTGCATTGCATCAAAGTCTCGCAGTCAATGTCTCAGTTGGGTCATCTTCTACCGTCTGCACAGTCACAGGCAATGTCCGTTGTTAGTCCGATTGCGTCGAGAAAAATCAATCGCAACACAAAACGGGGAACGCCAGCGGATGCTCGGTTAAGACGCTCCTTGCAGTTTCGTGCTCTCTTTCGCTTCTAACTCCCTAGAGAGAAATCCAACATGATTCTTCCACAAATCGGCGGCTGCCAGTGCGGGAAAATCCGCTACGAGATCACCGAGGTGCCGCGACTCGTCTACACA
>JASHVC010000612.1 GCA_030039655.1 Xanthobacteraceae bacterium
GTCTACGCGTCCGACTATCCGCACTGGGACATGGACCTGCCCAGCACGATCTACGATCTGCCGTTCCTTAGTCTGCAGGCGAAGAAGAACATCTTGGGCGAGAGCGCACGTAAGCTGTTCAAACTCGACAAGATCCTATCGCCGGAGAAGCAGGCGCGCCTTAAAGCGCGCGGCGTGGCCGCATGACTTTGTAGCCCGGGTTGAGCGAAGCGAAACCCGGGAACAGCCCGCAAGAAACCACTCGTTCCCCGGATTTCGCTGTGCTCAATCCGAGCTACGCAACGAGACCATAATGAAAAAACTCACCATCGGCGATGTGACCATCACCAGCATCATCGAGCGAGACGGGCCGTGGCGGCGGCCCGAGGACATGTTTCCTGCCTATAACCCGGAGGTCGGCAAGCGCCATCTCGCCACGCTCGATCCGGAAGTGTTCGATCCCGTATCCGGTCGGATGGTCATCACGTACCAGACCTACGTGGTGCGCACGCCCAAGCACACGATCCTGATCGACACGTGCACTGGCGAGGACAAAGGCTATCCGCCGCCCATGGACTTTCCGAAGAAGCCCTGGCTCGACGGCTTCATGGCGGCCGGGTTGCGGTTCGAGGACATCGACTACGTTTTCTGCACCCACCTGCACATCGACCACACCGGCTGGAACACGATGCTGCGCAACGGCAAATGGGTACCGACGTTCCCGAAGGCGAAGTACATCTTCCACAAGGGCGAATACGCCGCTTGGGAAGAAGAAGCGAAGAAAGGCGGCAACCGGCCCGGCGGGGGCGGCAATGTGTGGCCGTACAACTGCGAGCCGATCGTTGCGGCTGGCCAGGCACTGCTGGTCGATGACGACTACCAGCTCGACGATACGTTCTGGCTGACGCCGACGCCTGGCCACTCGCCCTGTCATTGCTGCGTCAACATCCGCTCACGCGGACAGCACGCGATCGTCGTCGGCGACATGATGCATCACGTCTTGCAGTGCCGCGAGCCAGATTGGTCCACGGTATTCGATTGGGACCCCGCCCAGGCAGCGCGCTCGCGGCGCAAATTCCTGAGCGAAGCCGCCGGCACCGGCCGCTTCGTGATGCCGATCCATTTCCCGCATCCAACCACGGGTTTGATCGAAGCGGACGGCGACCGCTTTCACTACAAGTTCGTGCGCTAGGGCGCCGCCAAGTCGCCCTACTCTCCCGCGATGTGATTATCGCGGACCACTTCGCCCCAAAGCGCGATCTCGCTCTTGAGCAGCGCGGCTGCGGCTTCGGGCGTCAACTGGTCGGCCGGATATTCGTCCATCCCGCCTTCGGCGAAAAGCTTTTTCACCTTGGGGTCGGCGAGCGCGGTGCGCAGCGCGGCGTTCAGCTTGTCAACGATCGGCTTGGGCGTGCCCGCGGGCGCCAGCAGCATGTGCCAGAAATCGATATCGAGCTTTTTGTAGCCAAGCTCATGAAAGGTCGGCAGTTCGGGCAGGCCATCAAAACGCTTCTTGCCGAAAAGCGCGTAGGCCTTGAGCTTGCCGGACTTGACCAGGGGTTGGGCGACCACAGCGGAGATCGGCCCGAGGTCCACCTGGCCCGCCAACAGATCAACCAGCGCAGGGCCAGCCCCGCGATAGGGCACCTGGGTCACCTTCACGCCCATCTCCTGGAAGGCCAGCACTTCGGCCAGATGACCGAAGGAACCGACGCCGGGATGACCGATCTTGGCGTTCTGTCCCGGCTGCTTGAGCCAATCCAATAGTTCCTTGAAGTTGTTCGGCGCCAACGTCGGACGTCCCGCGATCGTATTGGCGACGGTGTTGATAAGGCCGATGGGGACGAAATCCTTCTCGGCGTTGAAGTCGAGATTCTTATAAAGTGCCACGCCCGCCGCAAGCGCGTCTTGGTGCTGTAGAATCGTATAGCCGTCGGGCGCCGAGTGCGCCGCCTTGGCGGCGGCGATCATTCCGCCGGCGCCGCCGATATTCTCGATGACGATCGGCTGACCGAGCGCCTTCTGCATGGCGTCTTGAATCATCCTTGCGGTCGCGTCGTCGGCGCCGCCGGGCGGAAACGCAACA
Source organism: Xanthobacteraceae bacterium (assembly GCA_030039655.1). The sequence continues at coordinate 2,066 of JASHVC010000612.1, forward strand.
ATCATGGTGATGGGATGATCGGGATAAGTTTGTGCCGAAGCGGCGCCGGGAAAAAACATACAGGCAGCGACAATCGACGCCGCGAATGCGCGCGCGAATTTCATGGTTCCTCCCTCACCGCTTATCGTTTTTGTTCTGTAGCGGTGGACCGGATACTTATCCTTTCACAGCTCACCCGCAAGGCGCATACAAGCAGCCGCATGGCGGCAGATCGTCCCAGGTTCTTCCCGTGACGTTATATTGGCCCGGGTTGCTCAATCCGGGCCAGTTGCTATCGTTGCGCACGGAAACGCATCAAGAGAACGGACGACACGCAACATGAAAAAACTTTATGCTTTGGCATTTTGTCTTTTTGCCGCAAGCCTCGCCGGCGTTGCGACGATGGCTGCCGCCGCGGACAACTGGCCGGTGCGGCCGGTGCGGATGATCGTCGGCTTCACGCCTGGCGGCCCGACCGACCTGATTTCACGTCTCGTCGGACAAAGCCTCGCCGAGCAGACCGGGAAGAACTTCTACATCGAGAACATTCCTGGTGCCGGGGGCAATGTCGGCGCGGCGAAGGCCGCGCAATCCACGCCGGACGGCTACACGCTCTTGGTGACCGGCGGCAACCTGACCAATAATCCATTCCTGTTTGCGCGCCCAGGCTACGATCCGATCAAGGATTTTGATGCGGTGTCGCTGGTGGCGGCGACCCCGGTCGTGCTTGCAGTCAATCCGTCGGTGCCCGCGAAGACCGTGAAGGAACTGGTTGAGTGGATCCGCGCCAATCCCGGCAAGGCAAGCTTTGCCTCGCCCGGCACCGGCACGCCGCCGCAGCTCGTCGGTGCGCTGTTCGCGCAATCGCAGCACCTCGATCTCGTGCACGTGCCGTTTGACGGCGGCGGTACCGCGGTCGGCGCCACAGTCGGCAACCATACGCCGATCTCGTTCGGTGCCATGGCGCCCGCCGTGCCGCTGATAAAGGCGGGGCAGCTGCGCGCGCTGGCGGTGACCGGGAAGGAGCGCTCGCCAACACTGCCGGAGATCCCGACGATGGCGGAAGCAGGCTTTCCAGAAGTGGAAGGCGCCACGTGGACAGCGGTCGCGGTGCCGGCCGGCACGTCCAAGGACATAATCGCCGAACTACATCGTCTGATCATCAACGGCCTGCAGCAACAAAACGTCAAGGACAAGCTGGCGGCGATGGCCTATGTGCCGATCGGTAGTTC
>JASHVC010000613.1 GCA_030039655.1 Xanthobacteraceae bacterium
TCCCGGGTCTATATCCGATATCCGGTGCAATGGTATACGGCCCAATGCTATAAGCGCTCCAACGCGTGGGCGTGTGAGGGAGGATTGCGTGGTCAAGAAAATTCGCGGCGTTGCGCTGGAGGAAAACCTCAACAATTCGATGGGACTCGAGTTCTACAACCTGTCCCACCGCTTCGGCTATCAGTCTCCCAACTGGCCCTATTTCGAAGACGTCAAGATCGAGCGCATCCATTACATGGCGAAGTCGGGCGTGCTGTCGCAGCGCATCACGACCAGCATGCACAACACGACCCATATCGACGCGCCGGCGCACGTGGTGCAGGGCACGCCCTTCATCGACGAAGTGCCGCTGCCGCACTTCTTCGGCTCCGGCATCGTGGTGTCGATCCCGAAGAAGAAATGGGAGCAGATCACCTACGACGATCTGGAAAAGGCGGCCGGCAAGATCGTGCGGCCGCGCGACGTGGTGATCGTCAACACCGGCTGGCACAAGCTCTACGAGGACAGCGAGGACTATTTCTGCCGCGCTCCGGGCTTCGTACCGTCGGCCGGCGAATGGTTCGTAGAGAAAAAGGTCAAGGTGGTCGGCCACGACACTCAGGCCAACGATCATCCGCTCGCCACCGCGATCGGCCCGCAGCGCAACGGGCCGCTGCATCCGCATCTCGCCGAGGAATACAAGAAATGGTCCGGCGGCCGCGACTGGAAGGAAGATTTCCCGCAGTGGGAGCCGGTGCACCGCATCCTGTTCAAGAACGGCATATTGGGCATCGAGAACGTCGGCGGCGACATCGATAAGGTCACGGGCCGGCGCTGCACCTTCGCGCTGTTCCCGTGGAATTGGGAGCGCGGCGACGGTTGCATCATCCGGCTGGTCGCGATCATCGATCCGAAAGGGAGTTACCGGATCGAGAAAGGGGAGAAGTTCCGATGATCGTCCGCAAATTTTCCGAGGCGAAGGCTTATGAGGCGCCGAACCATCGCGCGTACAAATCGTTCCGGATGTACGGCGCCGAGATGGGCGGCTCGCAGGCACTGGTGTTCGGCATTTCGCATTTTCTGCCGGGCGGCGGCGCCGGCCCCGACGCCTCGCCGCCGGAGAAGATCTATTACGTGCTGGCGGGCGAGTTGACGGTGATTGCCGGCGGCAAGGAAACCGTCGCGCGCGCGGGCGACAGCGTCTATATCGGCCCCAACGAAAGCCGCGAGATCATCAACCGTTCGAACGAGGTCTGCACCATCGCGGTCGCCGTTGCGCCGGTGAAATGACGGCGCGCAGCGCCGTCATCGTCCGCGGAGGCGGACGATCCAGTAGTCGGCGGCGCAAAGGAGCTGGCCGATGCGCTGGCGATTACTGGATGCCCCGCCTGCGCGGGGCATGACAAGTTAGAGAAGCGTGGAGCCCCAATGTCCGAAGACTTCCTGAAAAATCCGCTGTCCCTGTTCGACGTCAAGGGGAAGACCGCGATCGTGACCGGCGCGACCGGTGCCTTCGGCGCCATCGCGGCGAAAACGCTGGCTGCGGCCGGCGCCAACGTTGTCATTACGGCCAACAACGCCGACGGTCTTAAGAAGATCGCCGCGGAGTGCGAGAAGCTCGGCGGCAAAGCCGAGGCCATCGCCAAGCGCCCCAGTTCCGAGGCGAACTGCGACGCCATCGTGGCGGCCGCTGTCGGCAAATTCGGCGGCGTCGACATCCTCGTGGTGGCGTCCGGCCAGAACAAGGTGTCGAAGATCGTCGATCAGAAGCCGGAGGACTTCCTCGACGTCATGGACGCCAACGTCACGCAGTCGTGGCTGATGGCGCGCGCCTGCGCGCGGCAAATGCTCAAGCAGGGCCGCGGCGGCAAGATCATTCTGATGTCATCGGCGCGCGGCCTGCTGGGACATCCGGCCGGCTACACGGCGTATTGCGCCTCGAAGTCCGCGGTCGACGGCATCACCAAGGCGCTTGGCTGCGAACTCGGCAGCACCGGCATAACAGTGAATGCACTCGGGCCGACGGTATTTCGCTCGCCGCTGACGGCGTGGATGTACGAGGACAACGACAACGCGACGAATGTGCGCAAGGGTTTCATCACCCGTGTGCCGAAGGGCCGCCTTGGCGAGCCATCCGATCTGGCGGGGCCGCTGCTGTTCCTCGCGTCGAAAGCCTCGGACTTCTACACGGGCCACATCCTGTACGCCGACGGCGGCTACACGGCGGGCTGAAATGGCGAAGGCGCGCATCGCCGTCGTCGGTGCCGGGCTGATGGGTCACGGCATCGCGCAAGTGTTCGCGCTGGCCGGCCATGAAGTGACAATCACCGATGCGGTGGCGGAGTATCTCGATACCGCGAAGGCGCGTATCGCCGCCAATCTGCGTGACCTCGGCGACGACGACCGCGCGGCCGAGCGGGTCACGCCGCTGGCCGATCTCGCCGCGGCGGTGCGCGAGGCCGATTACGTAGTGGAGGCGGTGTCGGAGAATTTGCCGCTGAAGCAAAAACTCTTCGCGGAGATCGAGCGGCACGTGCGTCCCGACACGATCCTCGCCAGCAACACGTCCGTCATTCCAATCACCTCGATCATGCAGGGCCTGAACAAGCGCGAGCGGGCGCTAGGCACCCATTGGTGGAATCCGCCGTTTCTGGTCCCGCTGGTCGAAGTGATCGAGACGCAATGGACTTCGCCGCAGACGGTGGCGTGGACCATGCAATTGCACGAGGCGGCTGGGAAGAAGTCGGCGCACGTGAAGAAAGATGTGCCGGGATTCATCGGCAATCGCCTCCAGCACGCGCTGTGGCGTGAGGCGATTTCGTTGGTCGAGCATGGCATCTGCGACGCGGAGACGGTGGACGCCGTCGTCAAGGCGTCGTTCGGCCGCCGCCTCGCAGTGCTCGGTCCGATCGAGAATGCCGATCAGGTCGGGACGGACCTTACACTTGCGATCCACGAGACGGTATTGCCCGCGATCGACAGCCGGCCGGGAGCGTCGCCTTATCTGAAAAAGCTGGTGACCGACGGAAAGCTGGGCTTCAAATCCGGCGAAGGCTTCCGCAAGTGGACCCCGGAGCAGCAGACCGCGCTCCGCGCCCGCGTACTGCAGCATCTAAAGGGCTCGCGAAACCAATAACGATCGTTTCCTGGGCGCGGCGCAGCAGGTAGACGATTTTAGACGGTCCTCGAAATAGCCCGGCAGCGGCACGCCGAGGTGGTCGAGGTGATCCAAGACGCCGAATTCCATTACGGGATTTAGGCCAGTCATGCGCGTAGCAGTTCGATTAGCGTACGGCTGTCGGGCAATTTGTCGAGACCGAGCACTGCATCGATCAGGGCGTCTTGCTGCTCGCCGGGCATGGCTGCTTTGGTCAGCTTGCGAAATTTTGCCGCGATGTCGTGGGCGCTGGCGAACGAGTGCTCGCTGCCGCGCGGCGCTTCGCGCGTCTCGTGCTCGACCGACCCGTCGCGGAATTTCACGTCGACGCGCACCTTGTGCCGTGCGCCGGCGCCCAGCGCCGTGATCGCCGGGTCGTGCACCACTTTCACCTTGCGCGAGAGATTAACGCGCGCTGCGTCGTCGATGCAGTCGGGCGTGAACTCGTCGACAAACACATCGCCTTCGATCAGCAGCGTGGCGACGCAGAACGGCAGATTGAGCTGCGCGGCGGTCAGTCCTTCGGGCTTGTACGGCCAGCCGACATGATCGACCGTGACCTGCGAGCCGTGCACGACGATCGTGTCGATTTCATCGAGCGCGAACGGCCGGCGTTTGCGGATGTCGCGCAAGGCATCGAGCGTCGTGTGATTGGAGCCAACGCAGGAATAAAACTTCAGCGCAATTCCCATAGTCTCAAACTTCTGCCCGAGGCCGGCGCTCAGCTCATTGAGATTGAAGCGATCCTGCGAGCGCGAAAACGTCGTGCAGAAGCCGCCATAGGGCGCCTCGAATACATCGACGATGCCGGTGAAGCCGTCTTTGGCCAGCAGCGCGCCGTATAGTCCGCTCTGCGCCGCGCGGCCCGCATGCATGCGCTTGACCATGGCGCCGTATTGCGCGGCCATCAGGCCGGATGATTGCGTGCCGCCGATGCCGAGCGCGTGCACGGTCTTGTCCGCATCGAGCGACAGCGCGCGCGCCGCGCCCGCAGCGGCCGAGAAAATTCCCACGGTCGCGCCCGAATGCCAGCCTTGGCCGATGTGCTCCTGGCCCATGCACAGGCCGACGCGCGGCCCGATCTCGTAGCCGGCAACGGCGGCCGTGAGGAAGTCGCGGCCAGACAGTTGCGCATGGCTCTCGGCCACCGCGATCAGCGCCGGCAGCGTGACCGCTCCGACATGCAGCACCGCTTTGCGATGCACGTCGTCGAGCTCGAAGCCTTGTACCTGCGTGCCGTTGAGGAGCGCCGCATGGTCCGAGGACAGACGCGCATTCGTGCCCCAGATCGAGGTGGTGCGCGTCGCGTCGAGTTTTTCCAGCGTACCGCGCAGGATGCGGCACCACTCGAGATCAGCGCCATAGATGGCGCAGCCAAGCGAATCGAGAATCAGCAGCTTGATGCGCTCGCGAACCTCGGCGGGAATTTGCTCGTAAGTCAGCCGCGAAACGAACTCTGCGATTCTTCGCGTGTGGACGTTGTCCGTGTTCCCGTGTTCCGCCATCGTTCACACAGACCTGGCTCACTCGCTTGGCGCTGCACGAGATGGGAAGATGCGCCGCCATGGTGTAGAGATCATATACACGAGCGACCGTCTTCTTGTCCCGCATTCATGAGGGTCAATTGACAGTCTATGCGAAGAGACCCTGTGACGAAGCCGCAATCGAGTCGACTCGCGCGGCCGGTGATTGCGCGGCAAGCGCCAAGCCGTGGGTCCTCGCGGTCACGATCCTCGCATCGAGCATCGCGTATATCGACGAGTCCGTCGTCAACGTCGCGCTGCCGGCCATCGAAACCGATCTGAAGACGTCCGTTGAAGTCATCCAGTGGCTCGTCAACGCGTACACGCTTTGCCTTTCGGCGTTCGTACTGACTGGAGGGGCGGCCGGCGATTTGTTCGGCCGCCGCCGCATCTTCGTCACAGGCATCGTAATCTTCGCCGTCATGTCGATCTGGTGCGGTCTGTCACCGGATGTTTTCCAATTGATCCTGGCGCGCGGCATTCAGGGGGCGGGGGCGGCGCTTCTGATCCCTTGTTCGCTGGCGATCATAGGCGCGACCTTCGATGAAGCCGAACGCGGCAAGGCCATCGGCACCTGGGCCGGCTTCTCCGCCGTCGCGGGCGCCGCCGGTCCGCTGCTTGGGGGATGGATCGTCGATCACTTCACCTGGCGGTGGATTTTTCTCATCAATCCGGTGCTGGCGCTGCCGGCAATCTGGATCGCTCTCAACAAAGTGCCCGAGAGCCGCGACATGCTGGCCAAAGGCGGACTCGATTGGCGCGGCTCGTTGCTTGCCCTCGTTTCGCTAGGCAGCCTCGCGTTTGGGTTGATGTCGGCGCCGGTGTTCGGCTGGAGCAGCCCGGCGGTCGTTGGCGCCTTGGTGATCGGAGTGTTGCTGCTCGTGGTCTTCCTCTGGGAGGAGGCGCGCAGCCCGGCGCCAATGCTGCCGCTCGGGCTGTTTCGCTCCCGCACCTTTAGCGCCGTCAATCTGCTGACGCTATTGCTCTACGCGGGGCTCGGGGGCGCATTCTTTTTTCTTCCCTTCGCGCTCATTCAGGTGGGGGGATTTTCTGCGTTCCTAGCTGGGGCGGCGTTTCTGCCCTTCACGGTGATCATGGCGACGCTGTCGCGTTGGGGCGGTGGATTGCTGGATCGCTTTGGCGCCAAAGGGCCTCTGATCATTGGCCCGGCAATCGCCGCATTCGGCTTCGCGCTTTTAGCGTGGCCGATCGGCGGCGCATCGTACGGGGCGTTTCTGGTGCCCATCGCGATTCTGGGCTTCGGCATGGTGATCGCGGTTGCGCCACTGACCGCGACGGTGATCAGTGCCGTTCCCGACCACGAGACTGGCGTTGCGGCCGGCATCAACAATGCCGTTGCGTCGGTGGCAAACCTGATGGCGGTGGCGATCCTCGGCGCTTTGGCGCTCGGACTCTACGATCGCGGATTGGATCGACACCTTGCCGGAAAGTCTCTGCCTAGCGAGGTGGTGCGCGACGTCAGCGACGCCCGAGGGCAATTCGTGATCGCACCGGCGCTGGAAAAAGTTCAAGGCAACGATCGGCAACTCGCCGAAAGCATCATCAAAGACTCGCTGGCAAGGAGCATTCGCTCCATCATGTTGATCTGCGCTGGGCTCGCACTGGCAGGAGCGGCGAGCAGTATGCTGCTGCCGTCGCCGCGCCATCAGCAGACCAGCTAAATTTCACGCTCGTTACTGTCATTCCCCAGAATGACAGACTATTGTGCGGCGGTCTTCGCCTTGACGGCATCCCACCACGGGCAGACGCCAGCCATCACCTCGTAGTTGCCGTCCATCACTTACACGGGGCGGCGATAGCCATCTGCGGCGTTCTTCAGCCGCAGCGCGCGCGCCTTCTCGTTGTCCTCTTTCGACAGCCAGACGCGGTCGTGACCCCACATGCTGGGGCCTTCTTTGCGCTCGGACGCCTGCCAGGCGTCAACGTCAATGGAGCGCGCGCCCCAGCCGTACTCGACCATGAAACCCGACGGCGTGAAGCTGTAAAATGAGGTGATGTAATCGCTGGTGTGGCGGCCGAGCGTCACGCCCACGCGGCCCTCCTCGCCGAGCGCGATGTCGTAGGCCTGGCCGACATCGTCGAAGCTGAACAGCTCCATCATGACGTGATGCACGGCGTTCTTGCCGGTCTGGATGAAGGCGAGGCTGTGATGGCGGGGGTTGAGATGCAGGAAACGCGCGACGAACGGATGGTCGTAATAATCGGTGAGCCGGAAGCCCAGCGTGTCGCGATAAAACGCCATCAGCCGATCGATCGTATCGCGCGAATCGACGTTGAGCACCACGTGGCCGAGACCTAATGGGCCGGTGCGGAAGCCGGAGATCGAGCGGCCCGGCCGGAACGGCTCTGCGGTCGTTTCGGCGCCGTGGAAAATCTCCAGCCGATTGCCGACCGGATCGTTGAACACGATCAAATCCTTCACGTGACGCTCGTCGGCAAGCGCGCGTGCGCCGGGCGCGACTTTGATTTGCGCCTTTTCCAAATGCGCCGCGATGGCATCGAGCGCCGTCGCGTCCGCGACTTCCCAGCCGAAGAACGCGATGCCTTCGCCGCCATCGGCATCCACGATGATGCGCTGCTTGCGGTCGTCCATGCGGAAGGCGAGGCTTGAGCGCGATTTATCGATGCGCTGCAGGCCGAGAAGTCCGGAGCCGTAGCTTGCCCAGTCGCCCAAATCCTTGGCGCGAACCCCGACATATCCCAATGCTTGAGGGGCGGGGGTCAAAGCTTTCGTCGCCATCACAGACCTCATGTGTATTTGCCATCCTTCTACACCGATGGCATGAGGGGTGAAACCGCTCCGGGAACACGTGACCCATGCAAGACCGTACCAAACCGCCATTCCGCGCCGACCATGTGGGCAGCCTGATCCGTCCCGAGACGCTGATCGAGGCGCGCGCCGCGGCCGAAAAAGGCGAGGTGGCGGCGGCCGAACTTGCGCGCATCCAGCACGAGGCGATCCGCGACGTGGTCCGCATGCAGCAGGAGACCGGGCTTCGGCTCGCCACCGATGGCGAGTACAATCGCTTCTCCTGGCAGCGCGATTTTTTGCTCAAGATCGGCAACGTTAAGCCGCTGGCATCGAAGCTGACGGTGCGCTTTCACTCCACGGCCGGCGCGCGCGATCACACCCCGCCGTCGCTGCAGGTGGTTGGCAAGCTTTCGCGTCCGCAAGGGATCTTTGTTGACGATTTCAAGTTTCTCAAATCGATCATGCCCGCGGGCATGACCGCAAAGATCACCATTCCGTCGCCGACGATCGTTCATTTTCGCGGCGGCCGCGAGGCCATCGACGCGCGCGCTTATCCGCAGATGGACGCTTTCTATGACGATCTCGCGGCCGTCTATCGCGCCGAGATCGCTGACCTGACGGCGGCGGGCTGCCGCTATCTGCAAATCGACGAGGTCAACCTCGCTTACCTGTGCGATCCGGAATTGCGGCGGCAAGTGAGCAATATCGGCGAGGACCCCGCGACCTTGCCGAAGACCTACGCCAAGCTGATCAACGCCGCGATCGCCAGCAAGCCGGCCGACATGACCGTGTGCATGCA
>JASHVC010000614.1 GCA_030039655.1 Xanthobacteraceae bacterium
AAGAATGGCCACGCCTTCGTTGTGCAGGACTTCGATGATCCGCCGGATTTGCGACACCATGCGGGGCATCAGGCCTTCGGTCGGCTCGTCGAGCAGAATGATCTTGGGCTCGAGCATCATGGCGCGTGCGATCGCGAGCATTTGCTGCTCGCCGCCTGAAAGCGTGCCGCCGGCCTGACCGCGCCGTTCCGCCAATACGGGAAAGTAGGTGAACACCTTGTCGAGCAGAGTCCGCCGCCGTTCCTCGGTCACGCCGCCGCGGTCGAGCCCGGTACGCAGGTTCTCCATGACCGTCAGTAGCCGGAAAATGCGGCGATCTTCCGGGACGTAGCCGATGCCAAGCCGGGCGAGCCTATGCGGTGGCAAGCGGGTGATGGCGTTGCCGTCGAGGAGCACCGTGCCATGGCTCGGATTCACAAGCCCCATTATGGTTTTCAGGGTCGTGCTTTTGCCGACGCCGTTCCTGCCGAGTAGACCGACAACCTCGCCGGGCCTAACAGTGAGCGAAACGCCGTGCAGGATGTGACTCTTGCCATAATAGGTGTGCACGTCCTCGACGCGGACGAGCGGCTCGCTGCTGTCGTCGCTCACACTCATGTCTTGAGATAGACCTCGAGCACCCTGGGATTTTCCTGGATCTCCTCAGGAGCTCCCTCGGCAAGAATTTCACCGTAGTGCAGCACCGTGATGCGGTCCGCAAGCTCCATCACCACCTCCATGTCATGCTCGACTATGAGAATGGTGAGGTCCTCGGCGATGCGGTGCACCAATTCCATGGTCTCGGCGGTTTCGGCCGCGCTCATGCCGGCTGTCGGCTCGTCCAGGCAAAGAAGCTGCGGCTCGGTCGCGAGCGCGATGCCTATCTCCAGATTGCGCTGCTCACCGTGAGAGAGGTTGGAGGCCAGTTCGTGCGCCTTGCCGAGCAGACCGACCGCACCGAGTGCGCTTTCGGCTTTCTCGTTGATGTCGGCGAGCGCGGTATGATGTGACAGCATGTTCCAGCCGTGCCGCCGAGACTGCGCGGCAATGCGAACATTTTCCAGCACGGTGGCGTTGGGCAGGATATTGGTGATCTGATACGAGCGTGCGACTCCCTTTTGTGAAATCAAATTCGAGGGCAAGCCGCCGATGTCGTCGCCCTTGAAGATAATGCGGCCGCTGGTCGGCCGCAGCACTCCGGTGAGGCAATTGAAAAAGGTGCTCTTGCCAGCGCCGTTGGGTCCGATGATGGCGCGAAGTTCGCCGCGCGCCACTTCGAAGTTCACCTGAGATAAAGCGGCAAGTCCGCCGAAACGGACGGACAACTGTTCGGTCTTCAGCAGAGGCGGCACGGCTCCCTGGGCGAGGTCCGGAGAGGCCGCGCCGTTCGATATTGCGGCGCGCACTTAGGCTGAGAACGAACAGGCCGGCGGGACGATCGTCTTATCCTTCTCGATCGTCTGCAGGAGCTTGTAGGTCCTGTTCTCAACCTTGAACAGGAATTCGCGCAGGAATGCTTGGTGATCGGCCTTGCGCAGGGTCTTGTCGCCCTGAGGAAAGTCGTCGCCTTCCTTCATCTCGAGGCCTTCCAGAGCCTGAATCAGCTTATCGGTGTCGCCCCGGCCCTCGAACTTCGACATTTCCATAGCGACCTTCGCGGCATTCATCGCTTCGTAGTTCGACTGCACGTAGCGGTCGGGCAGGGGACCGGATGGATCGATCTTTGCCAAACGCGCTTTGGCGTCGTCGAAAAACTTGTGCAGCGCCGGCGTATCGAGCGGTCCCTCGAAAACGGGAATGTAGCGATTGATGCCCACAAAGCCCTCAGCCTTGTCGCCGATGCCCAACATATTGGTCGACTCGACGATCGCGCCATCGCCGGCAAATTTATACTTTTTGGTGAGGCCGAGATCGTAAGCCTGGTTGGTGTAGGTCACGCCGTCCTTGGCAAACTCAATGACGAACAACCCGTCGAAGTTTCCCGAGATCTTCGATAAGAACGGCGTCATATCGGCAGTGTTGAGCGGAATACCGGTCGCGCCGACGACTTCACCACCGTTCTTTTTGATCTCGGCGGCATAGGCGTCGCGGGTTGACTGGCCCCACGAATAGTCGGCGTACACGATGTGCCAAGTCTTCCCCATCTGGGTCAGCATCGGCCCGAATGCGACCGCCTGTGCGGGCGCGTAATCATGGACGCGGAAGCTGACGCGGTTGCAGGCCGAAGTGGTGAGCGTCGTGTCGAGGCAGACGCTGATCATGTTGACGATGTGTGCATCGTTCCAAACCGGCATGCAGGCGATGCAGATGTTGGAGAGGAAGCCGCCGACGTGAATATCGATATTGTCCTCCTGCACCATCTTCGAGACTTTTTGGCGCGCGACCTGCGGCGTACTTTCATCGTCGGAGATCACGAGTTCGACCGGTCGGCCGTTGATGCCGCCGTTTTTGTTGATGCGGTCCACCGCCATCTGCAGGCCGACCAGCGCGGTCTTCCCGCCGGCGGCAGCTACGCCCGACAGCGGCTGTTCGGTGCCGACCCTAAACGGCTTGGCTTGGCCAAAAGCGCTGCCCCAAGGTACAGGCAGCAGCATTGCAGCGCTGATCGCGCCGCCGCCCCAGCCGACGATACGCCGACGGGTGACCTTGCCGCGGTACCAGATGTCTTCTGCCCATTTTTCTTCTTTCCACTTTTCAGTCATCGCAAGTCTCCCTCTGGATTTTCCATGCGCAATCGAAAAGCTCAAGTCCGCACTAACAAACAGCGGCCGGTTGCGGGGCCCTGGCGGGCTCTTGGCGAGCAACGGAGGCGTTAGCAAACGCGATCTTAACGGCAGTTTCAACCAAATTCGCATAGCCCGTCTCCGGACGACGCAATACCTGAGCGCGTAAGATCGTCGCGCTGGCCGTATTTTTCAGCCGGTTGCTGATGATAAAGTGGGCATTAGGCTTTGCTTAGGATCAATGGGAGCACCCGATGGCAATGGCGACTGCGCGACGAGAGGACATTCAAGCCCAGCGACCCCTGCCCCAGACCGGGCTTGCGGCGCGCCAGGTGATTCGCCGTGGCGACCATACCGGACCGACCTCGGGCTTGGCGCCCGGATTTGTACAGGCCAATCTGGCAATCCTGCCAAAAAGCCTGGCCGAGGAATTTTTGCGCTTTTGCCAGCTTAATCCCAAGCCGTGTCCGCTCGTTGGCGTTTCCGCGCCGGGCGATTGGCGCGTGCCGGCGTTAGCCGAGGATCTTGATATCCGCACCGACCTGCCGCGCTACCGGGTATGGCGCAACGGCGCGCTGGTCGACGAGCCGGAAGACTTGATGCGATGGTGGCGCGACGATCTCGTCACCTTTGCCATCGGGTGTTCGTTCTCCTTCGAGCAGGCGCTGCTTGATGATGGCATCGAGCTTCGCCACTTTACCTGCAATTGCACGGTGCCGATGTACAGCACGTCGATTGAAACGACGCCGGCCGGTCCATTCCATGGACCGCTTGTCGTTTCCATGCGGCCGATGAAGCCCGCCGATGCCATTCGGGCTGTTCAGATCACCACGCGCTTCCCGTCGGTGCATGGTGCTCCCGTGCATCTCGGCAAACCGGAGATGATCGGGATCAAGGACATCGCCAAGCCCGATTGGGGCGACGCCGTGCCAATCCACGATGACGAGATCCCGGTCTTCTGGGCCTGCGGGGTCACACCGCAATCAGTGATCGCGACCGTGCGGCCGGAATTCTGCATCACTCATTA
>JASHVC010000615.1 GCA_030039655.1 Xanthobacteraceae bacterium
GGCGGCCACGCGCTCAAATTCTACGCCTCGGTGCGCCTCGACATTCGCCGCATCGGCGCCATCAAGGAGCGCGACGAAGTGGTCGGCAACCAGACCCGCGTGAAGGTGGTCAAGAATAAGCTCGCGCCGCCGTTCAAGCAGGTCGAGTTCGACATCATGTACGGTGAAGGCGTGTCGAAGAATGGCGAACTGATCGATCTCGGCGTCAAGGCCGGCGTCGTGGAGAAATCCGGCGCTTGGTTCTCTTACGACAGCCAGCGCATCGGCCAGGGCCGGGAGAACGCCAAGGCCTTCCTCAAGGCCAACCCGGATATCGCCGGCAAAATCGAAACCGCGATCCGGCAGAACGCGGGTCTCATCGCCGAAAAGATTCTCGCCGGCGAAGAAGGTGAGGGCGATAAGGACGACGACGCGGCTGAGGGATGAATTCGTCATTCCGGGGCGCGGGCATAGCCCGCGAACCCGGAATGACCACGCATTAAGAGCTACGACGCTCCGCCGACCACGTGCCCGAGCAGGAACCGCCCTGCCAATGGCCGCCGCCGATGTTGCCGGCAAGGCGTCCCGACCCGGTCGCGCTCTTGTCTCCGGCGCTCACCATCACCACGATAGCGCCCGACGGAGAAACCTTGCCGCTGATGGTGAAGGGATCAGAGCCGCCGTTCGCCAGCAGGCCCTGCGAAATGCGGATCGGGTAACGGTAGCCGCGGTCGCAGTCGCCTTTTTCGGTGATGATGGACACGCTCCAAAGGCCGTCGTAGCGCGGCGCGGCCGCGTTGGAGGTGGCGGAAGCGGCGAAGCTGACAGTAGCGGTGAGCAGCGCGCACATGGCGAGCCGATTGCGAAGAGCCGTCATGGTGTTCCCTCAAGAGATTGACGGGGTGGGCCCGTCCGATGGGTCGATGGGGTTCAGGTTGGGCGGGGGTGGGTGCCCGCTCCTCCTTTTGTCGTTGTGGGGCGCGATCTGGTTTGATGGAAAGAAGTTCAAATTGTGTTGAATCGTGCCCCGGTTTTTCCGCGATTTGGCCACTGTGCTGGGCAGACCGCCAAAAGCGTAAATTTATTCGGTACGATCAGACATAAAGCGCCGGTGTCACTGTCGCAGGCGCGATACACCGGGCGTCAAAATCGGGATCAAGGCGCGAAGGACTGCGCGCCCAGCCCAAGGCCGCAGTTATTATGCCGGCGTCGGAGCCGCTGTCGCCGCCGCTGGCGCCTGGGAGTCCGCCGACACCAGCCGATAGCCGACGCCAAGTTCGGTGAGCAGAATGCGCGGCTGCGTCGGATCGGCCTCGATCTTGCGCCGCAGCTTGCGCACGAAAATGCGCAAGTAGTGGGTGTCATCGATGTGCTCATTGCCCCACACTTCGCGGAGCAGGAACTGGTGGGTGACCACGTTGCCGGAATGCTGCGCCAGAATTTGCAGCAGCCGGTATTCCTTGGGCGTCAAGGTCAGGCGCTGATCACTGATGAATACGGCGCGCGCCGTGAAGTCGATGGAGAGGGGGCCGAACCTGACCACTGGCTCGCCGCGCGCGGTGCGCAATTGCCGCCGCATCGCCGAATGGGCGCGGGCCAGCAGCTCCGCCATGCCGAACGGCTTAACCACGTAGTCGTCGGCGCCGAGTTCGAGCAGACGGACCTTTTCCGCTTCGCTGCCGCGCACCGACAACACGATGACCGGCACGCTCGACCAGGCACGCAGTCGCTCCAGTACCTCGGACCCGTCCATGTCGGGTAGACCGAGATCGAGGATCACCAAGTCGCCCGGCTTAAGCGTGGCCGAGCGCAACGCCTCGGCGCCGGTCTCTGCTTCCAGCACCGAAAAGCCGTCGAGCTCGAAGCCGGTGCGCAGAAAGCGGCGGATCTGGAGTTCGTCGTCGACCACCAGGACCAAGGGGGGAATATCACTCATCGGTACTTGCCTCCACGAGGGCGGGTGCGCGCGGCGCCGGGTCCGGTGAAATGGGCAAATGGATCGACACGGTGGTGCCGTGATCGGCACCTTCGCTCTCCACCTCCACTCTGCCGCCATTGGCGGAAATAAAGGCGTTTGCGATCCATAGTCCGAGTCCGGAGCCGGACGTGGTGGCGGCGTGGCGCGGGCCGCGGAAAAACCGTTCGCCGACCTGATCTTTTTCCTCAGGCGTCAGCCCGGCACCGCGATCGCGCACCGAGAGCACGACGGTGTGCCCATTGGGGCGGGCGGCGACGCTGATAGGCGAGCCGTCGGACGAATATTTGGCGGCGTTGTCGAGGATCTGAATGAGCGCCTGCTCGACCTGGGCCGGGTCGGCGCGCACGATCGGAAGATTGGAATCAAGGTCGAGCGTGATCGCATGGCCGGCAAGCCGCCGCCGGCGGTGCTCGATCGCGGCATTGACGATGTCGACCGGCTCGACCCATTGCAGTTTTGGGCGCACCTGCTGGCGGCTGATCCTGGTGGCGTCGAGCAGATTTTGGATGTCGCTGTTGAGCCGTTCGGCTTCGTCGCGCACCACGCCGGCGAGTGCCAACAGGCGCTCATCCTTGGCGAGGCCGGGCGCATTGGCGAGCACGGTCGCGGCGCCGAGGATGGATGCGAGGGGGGTGCGCAATTCGTGCGAGACCGAGCCGATCAGCGCTTCGCGCAAAAGCTCGGTTTCCGAGCGCATCTTGGCCTCATTAAGCGCGCGCGCCACGTCGAGCCGCTCAAGCGTAGCCGCCGCGTCGGCGAGCGCGCCGTCGATGCGTTGGCGCATGTCGGCCAGTGCCTCGCCCGTGACGTTGCCGAGGTCGACCGCGACCATGCCGAAGTCAGGGGTCTTCGGCGACACGCGGCGAATAAGCCAAATGTTGCCGTTGCCGTCGTCGACCGTGCGTTCCAGGCCTGCGTCCTGTTCGACACGGGTCACCTGGGCGCGCACCCGCTCCGGCACTTCGTGGGTATCGCTCGCTTCGGCGGCGCCGAGCAGCACCACCTTGCGCTGAACCAGATTGGCCAGATGATTCTGGATCGCGACAAAAATTTCCGGCGCGCTGCGGGCCGCGGCCAGCCGCCGTGAGAATGCGTAGAGATCGCTCATTTCGCGCTCGCGCTTGCGCGCGATCGTGGTGTGGCGCTTGGCCGACGTGGAGAGCTGGGAGACCACGACCGCCACGACCATGAACAAGACGAGATTGAGGGCTTCCTGCGGAGAGGCGACCTGGAAGCTGTAGAGCTGGGCAAAATATAGATAACCGGAGAGCACGACGCCGGCGATTGCGGCGATCAATGCCGGGACGACGCCGAAGTTGTAACCCAGCACCATGACCGGGAGGAGGTAAAGCACCGATCCGCGCAAGATGCCGACATAGTGGCGAAGCAGAAGGGCGACCGCTGTGGTTAAGGCAATCAGCACCACCGCGGCGACAATACCGCGCAATTCGCGCCGCATGATCGAAATGATCGGTTCCAATTTCAACGGAAACGCCGTCCGTAAAAAGGGAAGCTTTATCGGCGGAACAATGTGCCGCCGCGTTTGCTACCCCGCAATCAACTCGCCCACCACGCTTTTTGCCGCGACGGCACGGCCAGTGCAACGCTTGAGCGGACGAATCTTTGTGATCGCGACCTGGTTCCAAAGCCTAATGTTTATTTGGAATTTATGCGGAGATTAACGCTTCAAGGCCAATTGGGGCACGGCTTGCTGCCGGGTCGCCCCGAGAGGGCATAATTTTCGCCCGAGTTCCCTGATCGGTTGCCTCGTCCGACCGAGGAGAGGCTTTTTACCGTCTTCAACTTTTCTCTGAAGGTCGCGCCCCCGGCATGTGGGTGCCGGGGGCGGCCTAACTCCTGTGATTTTGCGCTGACCCGAAGATTGAAGAAGAGCAGCCGAGTGCGGGCGCGCTTATTTGCTGCGCACCACTTCGCTGTAATCAGGTGCCACGTTGAGGAAGCCGCGATCGATCATCCAGTCGACCTTTTCCTTGAACTCGTCGGGCCGGTAAGTTTCAACCCCAATCAGTTCCGGCATCAGGCCGCTCTTGCGCTGCTCGGGCGGCAGGTCGCGCAACACTTGCTCGCGGGAACGTTCATCGTTCTCCCGTAGCCAGGCGATGGCGCGGTTGAGGGCGCGCCGCAGCTTCTCCGCCGTCTCTGCGTCGACGTCGTTGCCGGCGACGATGCCGCCGCGCCAACGCAGATCGGCAATCTTGCGCGCACCCGCCCTGACCGCACGGCTGACCAGCGGCTCCATCAGTGCCGCAGCTTGTGTGGTGCCGCTGAGCAGTGCCTCAAGCCGGTCGTTGGCGTGCACCAGCTTGATCTCTTCAAACGGGACGCCGGCGGCCTCCAGCACTTCGATGGCAGCGTAGAAGGTGCCGGCGTGCCAGGTGACCGCAATGGGCACGTTGCGCAATTCGCCGACTGAACTGATCGGCGAGTCCTTGCGCACCATCAGCGCGCCGGTGCGTACCGTGGTATCGAGCCCGATGATCTTGCCGCCGCCAAGCGACTGCACGCGCTCGATCGCGCCCCATTCGCACACCGGATAAACTTCGAGCGCGCCTTGCTGCAGTTGCGACTCCTTCCAGCGCTTCGAGAAATCCTGCACGCGTCCAGCAGCGCCCTTCGGGTTGTCCTCGAAGTATTCGACGTTAAGTCCCTCCGCGGCAAAGAAGCCTTGCTCGACCGCGACCCGCCAGGGGCGATCGTGGGCGTTGCTGTCGCTCTGCAATCGGATGGTGCGTGTCATCGGGGACCCTCGACTGGTTGTTGGTGTGGGCGCTTTATTGGGTAGAAAACTAAGGCGACGGCGGGGCGGGCGCAAACGCTCCGGCAGATTGCATCGCTCGCCTCCACAGCCGCCCGCAGCACTATCCCGCCTGATCGTCTTCGGTCCGGTGTGGTTCGTCGTAGCCGTGACGGTTCGAATAGAACAAAAGCGCCATGAGGCCGCATCCGACCACAAGCGAAAATACGATGCCGAGCGCCATGGCTACGTAACCGGTCGCCGGCATGGGCGGTCCGCTCAGCGCCGTCCACGCCTGCGCCGCGTACCAGGCGGCGGCAACAAGCATGACCACGAGCGGCACTGCAACGAGCGCGATCTTGCCTGCGGTTCCCAGTTTGGCGCGCGGCTCAACCATGCTGCTCAAATAAGCCCAATCACACCGATTGCCAGCCGACCAGCGGGATGCTGCCGGGATCGATCCGCATGCCCCAACCCTGTGTTTGGCTGCTTCAGGCCGCCATCGCCTTCTTCAGATTTTCGTCTACCTTGTCGAGGAAGCCGGTGGTCGTTAGCCATTTCTGATCGGGGCCGACGAGCAGCGCCAGGTCCTTGGTCATGAAGCCTGCTTCGACCGTACCGACCGTGACCTTCTCCAGGGTGTCGGCGAATTTCTTCAGTTCGGTATTGTCGTCAAGCTTGGCCCGGTGCGCGAGCCCGCGTGTCCAGGCGAAGATCGAGGCGATGGAGTTGGTCGAGGTCTCGCGGCCTTTCTGGTGTTCGCGGTAGTGGCGCGTCACCGTGCCGTGGGCGGCTTCGGCCTCGACGATTTTGCCGTCCGGCGTGGTCAGCACCGAGGTCATCAGCCCGAGCGAGCCGTAACCCTGCGCCACGGTGTCCGACTGCACGTCGCCGTCGTAGTTCTTACACGCCCACACGTACCCGCCCGACCATTTGAGCGCAGCCGCCACCATGTCGTCGATCAGCCGGTCCTCGTAGGTGCTTTTTTTCTCGGCGAACTTGTCCTTGAACTCCTTGTCGAAGATGTCCTGGAAAATATCCTTGAAGCGCCCGTCGTAGACTTTGACGATTGTGTTCTTCGTCGAGAGATAGAGCGGATAGCCCCGGTCGAGCGCGTAGTTCATCGACGCGCGGGCGAAATCGCTGATCGACTGATCCAGGTTGTACATGGACATGGCGACGCCGCTGCCGGGGAATTGGAACACCTCACGCTCGATCTTCTGGCCGTCTTCGCCGACGAAGGTGAGATACAGCTTCCCTTTGCCCGGCACCTTGAAGTCGGTGGCGCGATACTGATCGCCGTACGCATGGCGTCCGATGATGATCGGCTGGGTCCAGCCGGGAACCAGCCGCGGCACGTTCTTGCAAATGATCGGCTCGCGAAAAATGACGCCGCCCAGGATGTTGCGGATGGTGCCGTTCGGCGACGGGTACATCTCGTGGAGATTGAATTCCTTCACACGCGCTTCGTCCGGCGTGATCGTCGCGCATTTGACCGCGACGCCCACCCGCTTGGTCGCTTCCGCCGCGTCAATGGTGATCTGGTCGCGGGTCTCGTCGCGTTTCTGGATGCCGAGGTCGAAATACAACAGGTTGATGTCGAGGTAGGGGTAGATCAGCTTGTCCTTGATCAGGCGCCAGATGATTCGGGTCATCTCGTCGCCGTCCATTTCGACGACGGGTTTGGTGACCTTGATTTTCGCCATAGAGCTTCGGTCCCGTTGGAGCGCGGTACGTTGCAGGTTCGGATTAGCAGTGATCAAGCGCCCACTCGGATGACGCCAGCCCGGCAGCTGCGGCGGGGCTCTATAGCATTGACTTTCTTGCCGTAAAAGCTGCGTTAACTCTCCGGCCTCGTCGACGGCGTCAGGTCACGGCGAGAACGGCGGCGTTGCTGTCCGAAATGTATCCGCTCGACGAGGCTGTCATCGAGCGGGTCATAACCGCAGAAATGCCGGCCGCCGGGCTTCGCGTCAGAGCGCGGTGAGCGCGGCGTTCAGCGTGGCACTCGGCCGCATCGCGGCCGATGCCTTGGCAGAATCGGGCAGGTAGTAGCCGCCGATGTCGACGGGCTTGCCCTGCGCGCCGATCAGTTCGCCGTTGATCTTCGCCTCGTTTCTGGCGAGCGTCTCGGCCAGTGGCTTAAAGCGCGCTTGCAGCTCCGCATCCTTGGTCTGCGCGGCCAGTGCCTGCGCCCAATACAAAGCCAGGTAGAAATGGCTGCCACGGTTGTCGAGTTCGCCGACCTTGCGCGCAGGCGAGCGGTTGAACTGGAGGATCTTGCCGATAGCCGTATCGAGCGTCTCGGCGAGAACCTGCGCCTTGGCGTTCTTGTAAGTCTGCGCCAGATGCTCGAGCGATGCGCCCAGCGCGAGGAACTCGCCAAGCGAATCCCAGCGCAGATAGTCTTCTTGCTGAAACTGCTCCACGTGCTTGGGCGCCGAGCCGCCGGCACCGGTCTCGAAAAGACCGCCGCCCGCCAACAGTGGAACGATCGACAGCATCTTGGCCGAGGTGCCAAGCTCCATGATCGGAAACAGGTCGGTCAGATAGTCGCGCAACACGTTGC
This sequence comes from Xanthobacteraceae bacterium, assembly GCA_030039655.1. The sequence continues at coordinate 7,282 of JASHVC010000615.1, forward strand.
CGGTGACGGAGACCGTGTCCTGTCCCTTGCGGATGCGCTCGAGCGAAAACTTGATCGCTTCGACCGGCGGCAGAATACGGATGTCGAGCCCCTTTGTGTCTTCATCCTTCAGGTACTTTTCGACCTTGGCGATCTCCTGCGCGTCATGTGCGCGCTTTGGGTCGAGCCAGAACACCGCCGGGGTGCTGGTGAGGCGTGCGCGGCGCACGCCAAGCTTCACCCAGTCCCGGATCGGAGCGTCCTTAGTCTCGCACATGCGGAAGATGTCGCCAGTTTCGACCGGACGCTCCAGCAGCACTTTGCCGTCATCGGCGACGACGCGAACCTTTCCGTTGGTCGGAACTTCGAATGTCTTGTCGTGCGAGCCGTATTCCTCGGCTTTCTGCGCCATCAAGCCCACGTTCGGAACCGAGCCCATGGTCTTGGGGTCGAATGCGCCGTGGGCCTTACAGTCGTCGATGACCGCCTGATACATCCTGGCGTAGCTGCGGTCCGGGATCGCGGCGATGACGTCGTGCAGCTTGCCGTCGGCGCCCCACATGCGGCCGGACTCGCGGATCATCGCCGGCATCGAAGCGTCGATGATCACGTCGCTCGGCACGTCGAGGCCTGTGATGCCCTTGTCGGAGTTGACCATGGCCAGGCCCGGCCGTTTCGCATACTCGGCCTTGATGTCGGCCTTGATTGCTGCCTTTTCGGCCTCGGGCAGCGTCTCGATCTTTGTCAGCAGATCGCCCAGGCCGTTGTTGAGGTTGACGCCAAGACGTTTCAGCGTGGCCGCGTGCTTCTCGATCACATCGGCGAAGTAGACGGACACGGCATGGCCGAACACGATGGGATCGGAGAT
>JASHVC010000616.1 GCA_030039655.1 Xanthobacteraceae bacterium
GCCACACCCATGGGCAATATCTCGATGCCGCTGAACTCTATCCGTTTTGGGAACGCGCCGACGCGCTCGGCGCGGTGGTCTATATCCATCCGGCCGATCCGGTGGCGCAGCCGTCGGTGCTGTCCGGTTACAAGGTGCTGATGCGCCCCATGTGGGGCTGGGGCTTCGAGACGGGCTCGCACGCGCTACGCCTGATCGTTGGGGGTCATTTCGACCGCTTTCCGCGCAGCCGGCTCATGCTCGGGCATCTCGGCGAAACTCTGCCGTTTCTACTCTGGCGTTTCGACAGCCGCGCCGCGTTTCACGGCGTCAAGCTCAAGAAAAATCCATCGGAGTACATCCGCGAGAACATCACGGTGACGACGTCAGGCATGTGCTCGGCCGAACCGCTCGACTGCACGCTCGCCGCGCTCGGCCATGAGCGGGTGATGTTTGCTGCCGATCATCCCTTCGAGGATGCGCACGAGGCCGGCGAGTGGCTCGATCATGTGGCGCTGGCAGAGCCGCTGCGGGCCGATATCGCGACGAACAATGCGGCGAAGTTTCTCAACCTCACCACCTCATCCTGAGGTGCCGCCTCATTTCCTCATCCTGAGGTGCCCGCGCATAGCGCGGGCCTCGAAGGATGAAGGCCCATGCGCCTCGGCCCACATCCTTCGAGGCTCGCTTCGCTCGCACCTCAGGATGAGGAATAGTGTTTCATGACCAAAGTCCTCATCATCGATACTCACGCCGAAATGTATCGCGATCGGCTGCGCGAGAAATTTCCGCAGCTGCAGTTTGCGCTCTTCCATAGCGCAGCCGAGGCGAGCGGGGACCTGTCCGACATCGACGCGCTGATCTGCTTCGGCATCGCCATCGAAGACTCGATCCTCCAGCGAGCAACGCAGCTGAAATGGATCCAGTCGCTGGCGACCGGCGTGGATCACTTTTTGCGCTGTCCGTCGCTTAAGGCCGACGTACTCATCACCAGCGGCCGAGGCATCCACGGTCCCGCCATGCGCGAGCAAGTGCTCTACCTGATGATGGGAGTGAGCCGCGACGTGGCGCTTCAGGTGGAAGACAAGAAGGCGCGTCTCTGGCAACGGCGGCTCTGGAGCACCCTGGACGGCAAGACCGCGGTCATCGTCGGCGTTGGCGTGGTCGGCATCGCCATTGGCGAGGCGCTGAAAGCGCTAGGCATGACCGTGATCGGCATCACCCACACGCCGCGTGCGATTGCGGGTTTCGACGAGATGATGCCCACGGACCGGCTGGCGGAAGCGGCACGGCGCGCCGACTATCTCATCAACGTCCTGCCGGCGGACGCACCAAACCTCGGTATTTTCAGCGCCGAGGTGATCGCCGCCATGAAGCCGACCGCCTACTTCATCAACGGCGGCCGCGGCCAAACCGTTGACGAAGCGGCGCTGGTCGCGGCGCTACGCGAAGGCCGCATCGCTGGCGCTGGGCTTGACGTATTCCAAAACTCGCCGCTGCCGCCCGACAGCCCGTTCTGGAATCTGCCTAACGTTTTCATCACGCCGAATGTCGGCGGCTATATCGTCGAATACGAAGAGCAGATCATGCCGCTGGTCATCGACAACATGCGGCTGTTCCTGGCCGGGGGGCAAAGCGAAATGCAAAACATGGTGGCGCGCTAGCGCCACCGCACTATCCCGGCTCGGGGCCGGTCGCCGCGGGGCGGCGAGGATCAGCGCTCCAGGCCGACCACGATCCGACATAGAGCGCGGGCTCAAGTCCGACCGCGTACATCGCCGCGATCGTGTGCGCTGCCGCGTTGCCGCTGCCGCAATAGACCCCGACCGTCCGCGATTCCTCTGCGCCGAGCGCGGCGAAACGGGCGCGTAAATCGTCGTTCGATTTGAATCTGCCATCCGCAATGTTGTCGCCGGAAGCGGCATGAATGGCGCCGGGAATATGCCCGGTCTCCGGTTTCGCCGAATCGCCCACATAGGACGCTGTCGGCCGTGCATCGAACAATCGCGATTGCCGGGCGAGCTGCGCCGCCTCATCGGCATCAATCGTCGGCATGCAACCACCCATCAGCACGGCATCTCCCGTATGGGAGGCGCGGGTGGCGAAGTGTTTTGACGTGGGGTGCTTGGCCGCGCTCCACGCGCCGAATCCTCCGTCCAGAAGGCGGACATTGCGCAGCCCCGCCCAGCGCAGCGTCCACCAGGCGCGCGAGGCCTGCGCGCCAGCAGAATTGTCGTAGACCACGACGAGGCTGTCGTCGTTGATGCCCCAGCGGCGCGCTCTTGCTTGCAGTTCGCCAATGTCTGGCAAAGGCCGCCGGCCGACCGCACTGGATGGCTTGCCTGAAAAATCCGTCGCCAGATCGGTAGACAGAGCGCCTGGGATTTTAGGCCGGTCCGCGGGCGCGGATTTGGGCTCATCAATGACGTCGAGCACCACGACAGGTTCGCGTAAGTCGAAAAGACGGGCGAGCTCGTCCGCCGTGATCAGTATCTTTGCCCGGGCGTCTTGCACCAACAGCGCACTCTCACGCCGTCATCGTCGCACGATACAAAATACGGCGCGCGCCGCCGTAATCCCTGATGCCCTTGTGCTGGACGACGCGATTATCCCAGATCGCGAGTGTGCCTTTCGTCCAAGTGAATCGGGCGGTCGCTTCCGGCGACTTGATCATGTCGAACAGAATGCCGAGAATATTTTGGCTCATCACCCGGCTCACGCCCTTGATGTAATTGGTGTAGGACTCGTTCACCGCAATCCACTTGCGGCCGGTCGCAGGATGAACGCGAACGAGCGGCATTTCGAACGGCGGCATGCGCTGCCGAGCATTGGCCGCCTCCTGCGGGTCGAGATAGCGGTCGGTGATGTGGCCGGTCGCGTCCGCCGACTGAATCACCGTCAGCGATTCGAGATAAGCCGCGAATAGCGGGTCGAGATGCTCGTGGACGAAAGCGGCGTTGCTGAAAATCGTGTCGCCACCAGACTCCGGCAATAGCTTCGCGAACAGCGCGGTGAAGGCAGGAGCGTCGGGACGGAATCCGCCGTCCGCATGCCAGATGTGATTGCGGAGATTCTTGTCCTTGAGCGAATCGATCATCGTCGCGTCGGGATTTTCCGGCGCGCGCGGCGTGTGTGGGCCGGCATAATTGAAGAACTCCCCGAGAAAGCCGGCGAATGCGGTAAAGTTCTCCGCGCTCACCGTGCCGGGCTCGAACGCCACCAGGCCACGGTTGTGCAAAAGATCGCGCAAAGCTGCGCGAAGCGACTCGTTCAACGGCCGGCCGTCGAACTTGAATCCGGAAATGATCGAGCCGAGCGCGGGCTGCAGCTGGGTGACGCGCACGCCAGCGGGCATGGCTGCCTCCGCAACCAGCCTGACGGAGTTGGTCGAAGATGACATGCGCCGTACCTCTTCCGCTTAGCCCCAGCCGTGCTCGGTCACGTCGAACACGATGCCGTTCGGGTCCTTGAACTTCTTTTCGGCGTCGACACCCGGATACTGCGGCAGCTTCATGAAGAACTCGCCGCCGTGCTTCTTGATGTCCTGCTCGGTCGCGTTCTCGTCATCGACGATGAATCCGAAGTGATGCAACCCGGCCCAATCCGGGCCGCCCTTGCCGCCGTTCGTCCCTGCCGGGAAATACAGCAGCGTCAGGTTCATCACCCCGTCTGAGAGCGAGATAGCGTTGCCGATCGGCGCCTCGACCTTTTTCAGGCGCTTGAGGCCGAAAACGCTTTCATAAAACGTGGCGGCTTTTTCCAGGTCCGGAACCTGAATGGCGAGGTGTCTGAGCTTGGCCATGGCGCACTCCAGGGGATTTGTGAGGCGATAAAACAGCAGGTTTGCGGGAGAGTCTACGCTCAACGATAGCCCGCACAAGCGGCCGGTTCGGGCGAAAGCGGACGCCGGCCCGGCTTTCCGCCCAGAGCCAAGCGGTTTTAATCCCATTGGAATTATTGCAAAATGCGCTATTCGGGGTCGGCCGCGCGAAGCCAGGGATATGCCCTGCGCGGACAGGCCCAACGCGCCGCAGCGCGACACGGAGGAAGCCATGGCTCTCGCCGACGTCAAATTGCCGGTCATCCTGTTCGGTGCGGCGCAACTCCTGAAGATGGCCGCGCGACGCCACCCCGATTTCAAGGCGCGCGTGAAGGAGCACAACCTCGTCGCCCAGATCATGACCCGCGACGAGGAAATCGGGCGTTGGTTCGAATTCAATAACGGCAAGATCACATCAGGCGCCGGCCTGCACGAGCAGCCGGACATCAAGCTGATGTTCAAGAACGCCGAAGTCGGCGCCTCGCTGCTGATGCCGCCAATCAACTGGCTCGATCAGATCAACGCCCAGAAAGATTTCGTGCTCACCGTCGAGGGCGAAGAGCGGCTTACCA
>JASHVC010000617.1 GCA_030039655.1 Xanthobacteraceae bacterium
GTCGCTCGGCCGGTCGCGCATGAAGAGGAGCGCAACGACGCCGGCGACCGCCAGCATGCAGCAAACAAAAACCAGCGTTATGCGCCAGCCGTGATCGGTGGCCAATCGCGCGATCAACGGCAGGAATACCAGCTGGCCGGTCGCATTGCTGGCCGCAAAGATGCCCATGACCAGGCCGCGCCGCGCATTGAACCAACGCGTCGCTACTGTTACAGCGAGCACCATAGCGGTCAGCCCGGTGCCGACGCCGACCACGACGCCCCAGAGCAGCACGAGCTGCCACACCTGGCTCATGGCCATCGAGGCCAGAAAGCCCGCCGAAATGATAACGACGGCGGTTACCATCACGGTGCGCACGCCGTAGCGGTTCATGAACGCGGCGGCGAACGGACCGAACAATCCGAACAGCATGAGGCGCAACGCCAGCGCGGAGGAAATCTGCCCAGTGTTCCAGCCGAATTCGTTCTCCAGCGGCACGATCAGCACGCCGGGCGTGCTCATGGCCGCGGCGGTCACCACCGTGGTGAGCAAGGTGACGCCGACAATAACCCAGCCGTAATGGATATTGCGGCGGGCCAAGGCGGCGGCGAGAGGAGAAGACACAGCGATTTCCGATGCCATTCGCTAAATCTTTAAATGATGATCGTCATTTTTGCGCTTGCCTATTGATGACGACCGTCATATAAATTGTCAAGACTCGCTGGGCGCCGCATAGCTGAGGTGCAATGAGAGTAAGCCGCGAACAAGCCGCGCTGAATCGCGACCGCATCATCGATGCGGCCGGCGCGCTGTTCCGCGCCAAAGGCTTTGGCGGCGTCGGCGTCGCCGACATCATGAAGGCCGCGGACCTCACCCACGGCGGCTTTTACGGCCATTTCACCTCCAAGGACGATCTGGTAGCCCAGGCCAGCAAGCGCGCCATGGCGCGCGCGGCCACCAACTGGGAACGCGTGGTCGCGGACGCACCGGACACGCCGTTCGCAGCGCTGCTCAAGCATTATCTGTCGGAGCGGCATCGCGACGACCCGGGCAAGGGTTGCGTGTTTGCCGCGCTGGCGGCCGATGCGTCGCGCAGCGGTAAGGTCGTGCGCAGCGCCTTCGCGGAGGGTCTGGAGTCGCTGATCGACATTTTGACCGACGCGATCCCGGATCGTTCCAAGGCGGCGCGCCGGCGCAAGGCCGTGGCCGCCATGGCTGCGCTGGTTGGCGCGTTGGGGCTGGCGCGGGCGACGGAGGGCACGCCGCTGTCGGACGAAATCCTCGACGCCGCGCGCCGCGAATTGCTGGCCGCGATGGGTCACTGAAGTCCCTTTCCACTCGTCTGTCGGTATTGCCATCGTGTGCGCGACGATACAGCCATCAATTGCGCGACGGCTGACAAACTGCGGTGCATTATCTGCCATCGTGACGACCGGATGCCCTGCCGCACGCGGGACATGACGACAATTGAGTGAAAGGATTCCGCCATGCTGGCGACCGGCAGCGAACGACTTGAGCGCATGCGCGATGGCCGCGTCATCTATATCGGCGCCGAGCGAGTCAACGATGTCACGACGCATCCCGCGTTTCGCAACGGCGCGCGCACCATCGCGGCGCTCTACGACCTGAAAGCCGATCCGGCAAAGCGCGACTTTTTCAGCTACGAGGAGAACGGCGAACCCATCGGCCAGCAATGGCTGCGCTGCCGCACCCGCGACGACCTCGCGCGGCGCATGCGCGCCATGAAGGCAATCGCCGACGCCACCTATGGGCTGATCGGCCGTTCACCAGACCATGTCGCCGGCCTCATCACCGGCCTCGCCACGCGCCCGGAATTGCTGAACGGACTCACCAAAGGCTTCGGCGACAATCTGATCCGCTTCTACGACCGCGCGCGCCGGAACGATCTTTATCTGTCGTTCGCCGTGACGCCGCCGTCCGGCATCCGCGATCGCGAAATCTACACCGGCATGGTGCGCGACGACCCGACCTTGCAGGTGGTGGACGAAGACGATTCAGGCGTCGTCGTGTCGGGCATGAAGATGCTCGCCACCGGGGCGATCTTCGGCGACGAGGTGTATATCGGGAATCTCACCGCCATCGACGACAGCCGCAAGAGCGAGAGCATCACCGCGGCGATCCCCAACAATGCGCCGGGCGTTTCGTTCTGGGCGCGCGAGCCGTACGAGCGCCACGTGCGCGACGCGGCCGATTATCCGCTCAGCTACCGCTTCGACGAAAACGACGCCGTGCTGGTGTGCGACCGCGTGAAGATTCCCTGGGAGCGCGTGTTCCTGCACAACAACGGCGCGTGGTCGCGCCGCATCTACATCGAGACGCCCGCGAACGTTTATCAGAACCAGCAATCCAACATTCGCTTCTGGGCCAAGATGGGATTGATCGTCGGGCTGGCGAGCCGCATGTGCCAGGCCAACGGCGTCGATAAGGTGCCGGGGGTGCGCGAGACGCTCGGCCGCCTCGCCGCGCTCGAAGCCACCATCGCGGGCCTCGTCGCTGGACAGATCGAGGCTTGCGAGAACTGGCCGGAAGGTTTCGTCACGCCGAACCGGCGCATGGTCTACGCCACGCTCAACTGGTGCCAGGAGCACCACACCGAGATCATCGACATCCTGCGCACGCTCGCCGGCGCCGCGCCGCTGCAGATGCCCGCGAGCATCGACCTGCTCGCCGACCCGCAGCTCAAGGATCGCTTCGAGCGCTGGTGGGGCACAGCCAGTATGCGCGCCGACGCGCGCTACAAACTCTACAAGCTGGTCTGGGACCTGATCGGCTCGGAATTCGCCGGCCGCCACATGCTCTACGAGCGTTTCTACGCCGGCAATTCGATCATCGTCCGCAACCAGAGTGACCGCGAAGCGCCCTGGGACAAATTCCACGCCATCGTCGATGGGCTGCTAAACGCCGTGCCGATGCCGAAGGGGTGATCGGGCCTCCCGTAACGCTCTCCTGGCACGACCGGACTCGCCTTCACGAATTGAAAGTCAAAGGACCTTTAAACCAACCAACCGGTAGCGTCTCAGTTTGAATTTTTGCTGGTATGACACATGGAATTTATGCTGACAAAGCCGTCACTGGAAAAACTGCCGGAATATACCGCAGCTTTGCGGCAGGGCTGGTCGCCCGACAACCTGCGCCCAACTGCCGGCGCGGAGCAACTTGAGAAAATCGGCAAAGACCCCGTCGCCTTCGTCGCGCGGCTAGACGATCCGGAGGCAAAAGGTGACCCGGTGGCGCTGCCCGACGGTTCGTCTGTTCCACGGTTGCCCGGATTTCAACGCTGGTTATGGGATGGCGAATTTTGCGGGGTGATTGGGTTTAGATGGCAGCATGGAACGCCAGAATTACCACCGACCTGCCTTGGTCATATTGGCTTTGCTGTCGTGCCGTGGAAGCGGAATCGTGGTTACGCCACGAAGGCGCTGGGATTGCTCCTGCTTGAAGCAAGAGCGCAGGGGCTACCGTACGTCGAGTTAACTGCCAATCCTGACAACATTGCATCCCAAAAGGTCATCCTCGCGAATGGCGGCGAACTGCTGGAACGATTTACAACGTCAAAGGCCTATGGCGGCGAAGTGCATCTCCGGTTTCGAATAACCTTGTGAAACTGAGACACCACCAAACCAGCCACTACCCTTGCCCTCCCGCCGCTGTGCTTCGCGATGCCGTGCCGATGCCGAAGGGGTAGCGGGGCTGCTCAGTGTTCGAGCTTGAGGCCGGCGCGGTCGATGACCTCCTTCCAGCGCGTGAGCTCTTCATTGAAGAATGCGTCGGCTTTGGCGGACCCTTCGCCGATCGGCTCGACGCCAAGCCTGTACATCTTCTCGCGCAGCGCCGCGTCGTTGCGAATGGCATCCACAAGCGCGTTGCTGAGCACATCGCGAATGTCGTCGGGAAGGCCGCGCGGACCGTAGAGTTCGTTCCAGCTGGTGACGTGAAATCCAGGCAGGCCGCTCTCGGCGAGCGTCGGCACCTCCGGCAGCTGCGACAGGCGCGTACGGCTGGTGACCGCGAGGGCGCGGACCTGCCCAGACTGCACCAAGCCGAGCACCGCCGGCAGCTGCGGAAACATCACCTGAGTGGTCCCCGCCATCAGGTCTTCAAGCGCGACGCCGCCGCCTTTGTACGGCACGTCGAGCATCTTTGTGCCGGTGTCCTGCATGAACATTTCGGCTGCCAGCCGGTCGGAGCTGGCGCGGCCCGCGGACGCAAGATTCACGGCTCCGGCGTGTGCCTTCAGATACGCGACCAGCTCCGCCACGGAATGAACCGGCAGGGAGTTGTTGACCACCAAAACGTTGCCGAATTCGGCAGTCAGCGCGATCTTAACCAGGTCGCGGCGCACGTCGAAGGGGAAGTCGTCCTTCATCAACGGCGGGATGATCTGGCCGCCAAAACCGCCGACGAGGAGCGTGTAGCCATCGGGCCGGGCGCGCACCGCGTCGCCCATGCCAATCAAGCCGTCGCCGCCGGGCTTGTTGTCGACAAACACGCTTTGATGCAAGTGCGGCTGCAGCGCTTCCGCGATCAGTCGGCCCATCACATCCGCGACGCCACCGGGCGCGAACGCAACGATGAGCCGCACCGGACGTGACGGATAATTCTCCTCCGCGGACGCTTTGCAGAACACAAGGCCCGCGGCCAGCAGTGCGCCGGCGATCACCCGATAGGATCGCACCGGTCGTTCACTTCGCGTTGGCGGTCTCCGGCACTTTTACGTTGCCGGGCATGATCCGCGCCGTGCTCTGCGCCTTGAACTCTCCGTAGATAAACGGCTTGTCCCGCGGCATCGAGGTGTGCAGATTCTCCGGCGCGACATTGCTTGGATCGGGATTTTTCATCAACGGCTCGATCAGCGCGTCATAGCTCGGATACATGAAAAACGGGATCGAATAGCGCTCGCGTCCGGAGCGATTGATGACCCGATGCAGCGTCGAAGAAAAAATCCCGTCGGTCCAGACTTTCATCACTTCGCCGACGTTGACAACGAAAGTCTCGGCGACCGGAGGCACCGCCACCCATTCGTTCTCGCGGTTGCGTATCTCCAGACCGCCATTGTTGTCCTGGACGAGAATCGTGAACGCGTTGGTGTCGGTGTGCGCCC
>JASHVC010000618.1 GCA_030039655.1 Xanthobacteraceae bacterium
CGGCGAGCTGCTGCACCAGACCGGACGCATTCGGCACGTAAATCAGATCGAGATTGATGCCGCCGTCGTTGAAGAATCCTTTTTCTACTCCGACGTACCAAACCCAGCCGGCGGCGTTGGGGGCACCGATCATGCCGGTCTGTATTGTTTCGGCGGCCATGGGGGAGGTGACGACCAGATAAAGTCCGCAAAGCGCGCTGGCAATCGCTGCCAATATTCGCGTAACTCGCATCGCTGTCATGGCGCATTCCTCCCGGCGTTTTGCTCTCGGATTTTGCAGTGCTCCGAACTTAGCATGCGGAGGTTCGCCCCTTCACTCAGGATGCGTCGCAATCATACGCTGACGGGAGTGCGGCGCGGCACCAGGAGATTTCCGGTGAAGTGCTGTACCGGTTCGTCGTTTTGATTGTAGGTGGTGGTGCGCACCCGGATCGTGCCGCGGTCGGGACGGGACTTCGAGGGGCGCACTTCAAGTATTTCGCTTTTGGCATGCAGTTCATCGCCGGGACGCACGGGCTTCGGCCAGCTGAGTGCATCGAAGCCGACGCCGAGGATGCCGCCGGCCGGCTTGAAGTCGCCATCGACCATAAGGCGCATGGTCAACGCCGCTGTATGCCAGCCGCTGGCCGCCAATCCACGGAACGGAGATTTTTGCGCCGCTTCTTCGTCCAGGTGATAGGGCTGAGGGTCGAACTGTTTGGCGAACGATTTGATCTGGTCCGTATCGACCAGGAGCTTGCCGGTGGCAAAAACCTGCCCCACGGCGAAATCCTCAAAAAAATATTTTCCGGTCATTTTAGTCGGCTCCTGTGGCGCTAGCGCGCCAAGGGCGCGCTCCGGTGACGAAACCAGACGCCGCTAGCGACAGCGGCGGCATTGATCAACCCGAAAGCTGCGAGCGCTACCGCCAGCGCAACGAAAATATCGGTGAGGCTCCCGGTCCAGCGCAAGGCCAACCAGCCGCCGACGGCGGCGATCACCAGCCGCGCAAAATTCGCCAGCAGCGGCCACAACAGGCGTCCCGCACCCTGCGAAGCAAAGTAGAGCGCCATGCCGAGACCGAACAGGCCATAGACCGGGCCGACTGCATGCAGGTAGCGCGATCCGGCATCGATCATCGCCGGGTCATTATCGAACAGCGACAGCCACGCGAAGGGGGCTGCGGCGGCGGCCAGGCCGATGATCTCGCAGATGCCGGCGGCAATTGCCGCGCCGATCCAGGCCACGCGCAGGGCGCGGTCACGCCGGCCGGCGCCAATATTGGTTCCAACCATGGCGACGAGCGGGCCGCCGAGGCCGAAGACAAGCGGGATGAGCAGATATTCGAGGCGCGAACCGGTGCCATAACCCGCGATGGCAGCCGGGCCAAACGCGCCGACGAGGCCGGTGGCGATGGCGATCGTCAGATTGGTCTGAACTGTGATCAACGCCGCGACCAGGCCGACGCGCAGGATGTCCATGAACAGCGGCCAACGCAGGCGGATGCCGGCAAAGCTCAACCGGACGATGCTGCGCCCCGAACGCAGATAGGCCGCAAGCACCGCGCTACCGACCGCGTAGTAGATCACGACGGCGACCGCGCCGCCGGCGACGCCCAGCCGGGGGAAGGGGCCCCATCCAAAGATTAGGCAGGGCGACAGCGGGATCAGGACGATGACGCCCGCACAGGTGACGGTGGCGGGCACCATCATGTTGCCTGTGCCGCGAATGACGTTGGCGAGCGAATTAAACAGCCAGACCAAAATCGCACCGACAAACACCACAGTGGAGTAGGTCATCGCCGCGTCCAGCGAACCTCCGCTGCCGCCCATCAGCGCATAGAGCGCGCGCCCTCCGGCCAGGAGCGCAATCGTGAACGTGAGTCCGAACACCATCGCGATGACGAGCGCATGGAGCGCCAGCGCGTCGGCATCGGTGCGCCTTCCGGCGCCGAGCGCGCGGGCGATGGCTGAGGAAATGCCGCCGCCCATGGCTCCGGCCGACATCATTTGCATGAGCATCACGACAGGAAATACCAGTGCGACGCCCGCGAGCGCATCGGTGCCGAGCTTGCCGACGAAATACGTTTCGATCAGACCGACCGAGGTTTGCGCCAGCATCACGAGCATGTTTGGAGCGGCAAGGCGGACGAGCGTCGCCGCGATCGGGCCTTCGATCAGCGCGCGGGTGCGCGGGTCATAGCGCGGCTTTTCCGGCACAGGCGCCGCCGGGGCGTCGGCTTGCAGTTCGCCGGCCGCCAAACTTGCCGATGCCATGGTCATTCTCCCAGAATCGCCGAGGTGACGCGTAACATCAGTGAGCGGAAATTCGCGGCGCAGGATCAAATTCGCTGGCGGCCACGCCGCGCAATAGCGCTCGCATGTCCGCGGCACGTTTGGGGCCGAAGGCTGTTTCAAATTTCGCTTGTGCGCGCGACCAAGCCTTGAGGGCAGCTTGCAGCCGTTGCTCGCCGGCTTTTGTCAAATGCAGCTTCTTGGCGCGGCGGTCGGAAGCCGCTGGTTCGATCTTGATCCAGCCGTCGCGTTGCAGCGGCTGAATGTTACGGCCGAGAGTCGTGCGGTCGATGATCATGACCTTGGCGAGTTCATTGATGGTCAGGGGACCCAGGCGCCTGAGCTTGGCTAGGATCGAAAATTGCGTGGACCGCAGTCCGCTTGGCGCTAGAAACTGGTCGTAGAGCTGCGTGATGTGTCGGGCAGCCGATCGCAGCGCGAAGCAGTTGCAGTCCTGGGTTTCGATGGCCATGGGATTCGCCGCCTTGATTAAGTGTATATACACCTATGTTAGGCGTACATACACCTATGTCAAGGCGGCGGATCGCAGCTCGGCCGAGGCGGGGGCCAACTCGGCGGTGCCGTTACAGCGCCGCCACCGCCTCCACTTCGAGCCAATAAGCCTCATCGGCGAGGCGGCTGATGATCAGCAGCGTGTGCGGCGGATAAGCGCCGGTCGGAAACATCTTCGGGTACGCCTTACCCCGCCAGGCGCGATACGCGTCGGCGTGTTCGGGCCGCAGAATGTAAGTGCGAAACTGCACGACGTTGTTCCAGTCGGCGTCGACCGAGCGGAGCGCCGTGTGAATGTTAGCGAAGACCTGCTCGCACTGCGCTTCGAAATTGCCGCGGCCGACGGGAGTGCCGTTTGCATCGATGGGCGTCTGGCCGGCAATGAAGACGAGTCCCTGCGTCTTGGCGAACGCCACGTGACTGTAGGGTTTTGGTTTACTCATTCCATCTGGATTGAAAATTTTGATATCAGCCATTGTGCTTCTCCAGTTTTGTGTTGCGGTACTGCGTTTTACCGATCGGGCGTGCCAATCGCGGCTTTGGCCTTGGCGATGATGTCCGCTGGCGCATGGATTGTCTGGCGGACGATCTCCGTAACCTCGTCGGCGTTCGTTGCATCGATTGTGAAGCGAATTTTCTCGGAGTCGGCGAGGAAGTCCTTGTCACTGAGCGTGGCCGAAAAGGCTTTGCGCAAGACATCGAGGCGATCAGTTGGCAGGCCGGGCGGCGCGACATACGGCTGACCCAACGCAGGCGCCGACGAAAACAATTGGAAGATCTGACGCTGCTCGTCGTTTTTGGCGAACTCGGTCACCAACGGAATGTCGGCCAGGCGTTTGTCGCGCCTGGCGCCCGATTGGACAAGGAAGGCGACCTTGTGCTCGCTGATCCAGTCAGGATGCTGGCTGGTGATCGAATCGAAGCCGAAAGCGCGCGCCTGTACCTCGCCACGCTCCATGCCGAGGTTGACATCCTCCGACGTGCGATAGCCGGTCACGATCTTGAATTTGGTGCCGAGCAAATTGTTCATCACCGTGGGAAGGATGACGATGCCGGCGCCCGCGCCAGTGCCGCCGAGGACGATCTGTTTCTCGGTGGCGTCCTGGAGAGTTTTGACCCCTGCGGTATGCCAGACCAGAATGACTTCGTTCTGTGCGCCGGTCGAGCCAAGCCAGTTGAACTGATCGGCGTTGTAGCGCACGCCGCCAGCGTCCAGCGCCTGCTGCAACGGCATGGCGCTGTGGATGGTGGCAATGGCAGTGCCGTCCTTCGGCGCCAGATTGAACATGTAGTTGGTGGCGAGCAAATTGCCGCCACCGGGCATGTTTTGCACGATGATCGTGGGATTGCCGGGAATGTAGCGCGGCATGTAGTGGGCAACGAGTCGCGCCACCACGTCGTAAGTGCCGCCGACGCCGGTGCTGGTGATCAGCGAGATGGTCTTGCCTTTGTAGAATTCGGCGGGATTTTGCGCCGCCGCGGGCAGGCAAAACAGCGGCAGGGCCACGAGCAGGAGTGCAAGCCGCGCAGCGCCGGCGAGACTCTTTGGCATGGTGCGCGCCTTCACGGCTCAAAGCGCTTCGGCTGCCTTCACGCGTAGCGCGAAAAGTCGTGACCTTCCTTGACCACGAATTCGAGCAGGAACGGCGCGCCCTTTTCGGTAACGTCGACCGCTTCCTTGATGGCACCGACGATATCGCCGGGTTTTTCAACTCGTGTTGCGGCCACATTGAGGCCTTCGGCCACCTTCTTGTAATTCCCGCCCACTGTCATCGCACCGTATTTTTCATCGGAGATTTTCAGCACGTCGCGCTCAGCGCCCATCACGCCGTTGTTGAATACGACAGTGAGGATGGCGATGCGATTGCGCGCGGCGGTCTCGATGTCCATGCCGGTCATGCCTATGGCGGCGTCGCCCATCACGTTGATGCAGACTTTCTTCGGCTCGGCGAGCTTGGCGCCCATGGTAATGCCCAGCCCATAGCCGAGCTGCGTGGACTTGCCCCAGCCCATGTAGGAGCCGGCGGCGGTCGTCTCCCAGAATGGGATCAGTTGCTCGCGGGGGCTGCCGGAATCGTGCGTGATGATGACGTTGTCGCGATCGAGCGTCCGCATCATGTCGCGGATGACGCGGTACTGGTTGAGCGGCGTCTCCTCGGAATTGAGGAACTTCGACCATTCATCGAGCCACGCCTTCTTGCTGGCCGCGACTTCTTCCTTGAGCGAGGCGAGCGCGTTGCCGCCGCCAGGGCCTTTCTGTTTGCTGACTTCGGCGATGAGCGCTTCAATCACCAGACTGGCGTCGCCCACGAGGGCTTGATCAGCGCGGTATTCCTTGTTGATGTCGCCAGAATCGTTGGTCGAATGAATGATCGTCTTTCCGGCCGGCACCGAGGGCCCGAAATTCGTCACTGTGAGACTCGAGCCAATGGCCAAGACCAAGTCCGACTTTTTCATAAAGTCGGCGAACATTTTCGAGCGCGAGCGCGTCGCGCCGCCAAGCGCCAGCGGGTGGCTGTCCGGGATCGCGCTCTTGCCCGGATTGGTGGCGACAACTGGCGCCGGTATCAGCTCCGCAAGCGCCGCGAGCTGGTCGCCGGCTTCGGCGTAGTGCACGCCCTGGCCGGCCCACACGATCGGGTGCTTGGCCGCCAACAGCATCTCGACGGCTTTTTTCACCGCGTGCGGATCGGGC
>JASHVC010000619.1 GCA_030039655.1 Xanthobacteraceae bacterium
GGATATGCGGCGAGTGCCGGTGCGGTGATGGCGTCCAGATAGGTTTGCGCCTTTTCCTCAAACGAACGATAGGGGCGCATCTCGCCGTTTTCATACAGTTTGAAGGAAAACGAGCAATCCGTAATGAAATTCTGTGCGACCGTTACACGATCGGGGCCGCCGCCCAGTTTTAGCTCACGCCTGCTCTGATCGCACGGCCGGCTTCCTCGCCACCACGCCTGATGCTTTTTTGGTGGATCGATTACGGCCCCACTCAAGTCAAGGGGGCTGATCCAGTCCCCATGCTTCAGCCCGCCCTCATGGTCAAGGTAGGGCAGGCCGTAGATGATGAGGTAACCGCCGACAAAGTCGATTTGGTAGCCGACTTCGTCCAGATCCTTGATGAACGGGTTATGACTCGCCAGTTCCGGCAACCCTAAAGCGCATGCCATCTTTCACGAAAACCTTCTGCCCTGGAGCCAAAGTGCCGCTCGGATTCTCCGCAGGGCCGTGGGAGAATTTGACCAAATACTCGTTGGAAGGCTTGCCCCCGCTGCCCAGGTAGAGATCGACGACCTGGGCATACGAGATCTCCTTCTTCTCGACCTCGTGCTCATCGCTGTTGACGAAGATCGAGAACAGCTTCTGGCTGTGGAAGTGCTCATCCTCCTTGAGACGGATCTCGGTCGCGTCCTTCGGCACGGCCGCATCTTCGCGGTCGCCTTCGACTTCCTTGAACAGTTTGAACCCTTCGCCGACCCCGCCGAGCGCGTAGAGGGCGACACCGGTGGTGGGATTAGGCGAGCTAAATGGCTCTTGGTCGATATGGACCCGGACCTCGTGCTTTTGACCGCTTTGCGGCTGTGGTTCGTTCATCTTTCTCTCCAAAGTCGTATAATCAGGCTTGTCTCGCGATGTTTCGAGCTAGAAACTAGCCCAATTGACAGCTAGCTTTCTTTAGGAGATATTAGGTCCTAATTCGTCCGAGTCAAGAGGAGGTCCTTATGCCGACACCGCAGCCTGCCTTGCGCAGCGTTCCCGGTGACCATCCTCATGCCGTTGGCGTCGTCTGCCCCTACTGCGAGCAGGCGATCCCCAATGACCGTGCAGAGGAAATCAGAGGACGCTTTGAGGCGAATAAGCGCGCGCAGGCCGAGGCACTCAAACGCCAGATGAATGAGCAGCTCGCTCGCGACCGGCAGCAGATCGAAGGCAACGCCAAGGCTGCCCTCGAGAAGGCGCAGAGCGAGAGCGCCGCGGCAATCGAGAAGGTCAAGGCGGAAGCCGCTGCGCAGCAAACCGCCGCGCGCAATGAAGGCATCAAAATCGCCGAGGCCGCGGCGCAAGAGCGTATCCAATCTCTGGTGGCGTCCAACGAGACGCTGCAGGCTTCAACGACCGAAAAACTTGCCGAAGCCGAACGTCAGAGGAACGAAGCCGTGAGCCAGGCGGAAGGTCTAAAGGCTAGCTTCGAGACCGCCGTCACCCAGCGCGCGCAGGAAGTCCGTGAGGCGATGGAGAAGGATAAAGCTGACGCTCTCAATGCGGAAAAGGCGCAGCACTTCGAGGAAACGCTGAAGCTTAAGACGATGGTCGAGAACCTTCAGCGCCGACTGGATCAGAAGACTGCCGAGGAGTTGGGCGAGGGCGCTGAGATCGACCTCTTCGAGGCCCTTAAGGCCGAATACCCGGACGATCACATTACGCGCGTTCCGAAGGGCACCGCCGGCGCCGACATCATTCACACGGTCAAGCACAACGGCAAGGAATGCGGCAAGATCGTGTACGACTCGAAGAACCGCAAGGCATGGCGCGACGACTACGTCACCAAACTTCGCGAGGATCAGATCGCGGCCAAGGCCGTGCACGCCGTCCTCTCGGCCTTAAAGTTCCCAGCCGGCGCCCACCAATTGGAGGTGCGCGAGGGCGTCATCATCGCCAACCCGGCGCGCGTTCTCATGATTGCGGAAATTCTTCGCGACCACATCATCCAGACTGCCTCGCTGCGGATCGCGGGCAAGGAGCGCGACGGGAAGACCACCGCCCTTTATTCTTACATCACGTCGCCCCGCTTCTGGCAGCACCTTGAGTCTTTCGATAGCTCTATGGACAAGGTGCTCGAAATCGACGCTGGCGAGAAGAAAGCTCATGAGACCGTCTGGGAGAGGCGCGGGAGGCTGATCAGATCGGCGCAGAAGAGCTATGGTAACGTGCGCGCTGACATCGAGCGTATTATCGGCACGGCCGAATCGGACTGAGCAATGAGCAACGTAGAATTTAATCGGGGCAGAGTGATCGGCCTTCAGGAACGCCCCCTGGGGCGCACCATTCTTCGCACCTATCGCACCAAGATTGATATCGACGACGTAATCCCTAACGAGCGGCAACCACGCCTTGGACCCAAAGAAGATGAGGAGTTGCAGCGTCAGATCGACGACAACGAAGGGCTGTTCGAGCCGCTTCTGGTCGAGCCGCATCCCGATATTCCGGGCAAATACCGTATCATCGACGGCGAGCGACGCTGGACGAATTCGCAGGCGCTTGTGGCGCAAGGTAAAAATCAATACCGGCAAATCCCTGTCGAGATCACCGACCGGACCCTGTCCGACGAAGAACGCCTGCGCGTTTGGATTTATATTCACCGCCAGCGCAAGGAATGGGATGCGAAAGAAAAGGAAATGGTCGCCTACCGGCTCGTTGAGCTGGTTGGTCGAGCCAGCGCTGCGAACATTCTCGGCGTATCGCTACGCGACCTGGATAAGCTCGTCGAAATCTTCGAACTATCAGAACGTTTCAAGGGTTTGAAGGAGACAGGTGCCGGCATTACCTGGGCGCGTGAACTTTTGGGCGTCAACAAGAAGCTCTTGACCCCGACCGTGATCGACGCCGTGGTCGATAAAGTCAGCCGCAAGCGCATCACCAATTCCAAGGACTTGCGCAAGCTGCGAGCAATCCTTCCCGATCCGGTCGCTCGGCAGCATTTTCTTAGCGAGGAAGGCGACATCGACTCCGCCATGCTGCGTCTTGGCCCGAATGCCAATAAGGAGAGAGGCGGCCTCGCTAGTGAGTTGGAAACGGTCGTCGAATCCATGAAGAACGTACCTTGGACCGCGCTCTCTGAATTAAAGAAGGACGAGAATCTTCTTAAGAAAATCGATGAGGCCAGCGCGTTGCTGATGTCGTTGCGCAAGACGCTTTCCTCCTAAACAGCGAGCCCCGCGTCGCGAGAACAATGCCAAAAGTTAACTTGCGCCCGAGCTTTTCAAAGCACTTGAATAGTTTGCAGCGCTAACCTGCTGCTGCAGACATTTTCCTAAATTCCGTTGACGTTGGCGCGTTCTCCCTTCGGGAGAATCGGGCTGTCGTGTGCCGAGCCCCTTGAGATCCCGCCAGGCAGGAATGCGGGTCTCGGCCATCCGGCTTCCATCCCTCGCGCCCTATAATGGGTCGCTACACGACTCTCTCTTTTGTTAGATCGGGGGTGCGAGGGCTCTGCCCTGGCACCCCCAGCAAGAACAAAACCGGCATCCCCCGATCTTCGCTTCCTCCGGTCGCTGCAGACCGGGTGGTCCCCCCTACCGATTTTCTTCTTGCTCCCCCTCACCCGGTCTCGCCGACGGGCAGGGGTTCATGCGCGGACTTTGCGCAGAACCCCTCTTACCAAAGGAGAGAACCATGAGTGACAGATCGAAGATCACCGCAGCGAGCAGGAATGTTTTGTTTGTTCCTTTGAACAAGCTCAAGAGGTCGCCCAAGAACGTCAGGCAGGTACCACACGGAAAGGCCGACATCCAAGCCTTAGCCGCGAGCATCGCCGCCATCGGCATGCTGCAATACCCGGTCGTGGAGCGGGAGATCGGGCCAAAGGGCAAGCCGACCGGCTTTTATCTGGTCAATGCCGGGGAAGGTCGCCGACTGGCGCAGTTGCTCCGCGCCAAGCGCAAGGAGATCAAGGCGGACGACCCCGTCCCTTGCGTTCTCGACACCGAGCACAGCGCAACCGAGATCAGCTTGGCCGAGAACGCCATCCGCACCGGCATGCACCCCGCCGACCAATACGAGGCTTTCGCCAAGCTGCATGGCGAGGAAGGAATGAGCGCCGAGGACATCGCCGCGCGGTTCGGTGTTACGGCAGCCGTGGTGAAGCAGCGGCTCAAGCTTGGCGCGGTCAGCCCCAAGCTGCGCGACCTCTACCGCGAGGGCGCAATGAGCCTTGAACAGCTATCGGCTTTCGCGATCACCGAGGACCATGAGCGGCAGGAGCGGGTATGGCATGAATTGCCGCGCTTCAGCCGTTGCCGCGAGGCCATTCTTCGCGCCTTGAGCGAAGGGCAGGTGCGTTCCGACGACCGGCGCGCCGTGTTCGTTGGCGCCAAAGCGTATCAAGCGGCTGGCGGCGCAATCGTCCGCGATCTGTTTGATTGCGAGGGCGGCGGCTTCTTTGCCGATGCCGAGCTTCTCAATCGCCTTGCGCGCGAGAAGCTGCAAGGCGAGGCCGACAAGGTTGCCAAGGAAGGCTGGCGCTGGGTCGTGGCCGAGTTGGAATTCGATCACGAAGCGTTCGCCGACATGCGCCGCGTGTTTGCCAAGCCCGTGCCGCTGTCCAAAAACCAGCGCAAGAAGCTGCGCAAGCTGGACGCCCGTTACAAGGCCCTGTTCGACAAACACGCCGATGGCGATATACCGTCGGACATCGCCGCCAAGATGGAGCGCATCGAGGCAGCCGTTGAGGTCCTGCAAAAGGAAGCGTTCGCCCAACGGGACCTCGCGCTGGCCGGAGCCTTCGTGACCGTGGCGCATGACGGCTCGTTGCGTGTCGAGCGCGGTCTTGTCCGGGCCGGGGACGATCCGAAGAGAGAGTCCAAAGCCGACAACGACGCCAAGCGTCCCGCCAAGGACGCTGACGGTCTCGCGCCGTTGTCCGAGAAGCTGGTCGCGGAACTAACGGCCTACCGCACGTCAGCCTTGCGCAACGAGCTGGCGCGGCATCCGGCGACGGCGCTCCTCGCGCTTGTGCATGCGCTGGCGCTGGTGACGTTCTTTGAGGGCAGCCAGGGCTCGTGCTTG
>JASHVC010000620.1 GCA_030039655.1 Xanthobacteraceae bacterium
TTATTGTCGCTGCGGTTGCTCTGGCCATCTTCGACGTTCTTGTAGGCAGTCATTTTAAACTCCCAAGCACGATCGGCGCCGGTTCAACGCTGATACCGTAACCACGACAGGGCTTGGCGCCTCGGAGCGCTTCTATTGCGGCACGGGTTCAAATGCGAAGTTCGTTTTCTGGCCCACCAACGCTGGGATCAACATCGCCGCCGCGTCGGGCTGGCCAACCGTTGTAAGCGCACTGCTGCTGCGGTCGCGTTAGGCTTTGCGTTGACTTATGTTCTCGGCACTGCTGTGACGTCGGCCCGTTACGTCGCCGAGCCGCCGAAGGCGATATTAGTCTATCACCCGTGATCTGCTTTCCGCGTCGGCGTGTCCGGGCGGCGTTTCCCTTACAGAGCTACCCCGGACCAGTGGGGCCTAAGCCGAAGCTGGCGACGCTTCAGACAGTACTGACACACGGCGATGATCCAGCGAAAAGCGACCGGCTCCTGTTACCGCAAGCAGTAGGTATGCGGCGATGATCGCAAGGTTCTTATAGAAATTCGCCTGATTGGCCGCACGCGCGGCACCTTCCATCGTCCAGAAAGGATGGCCCAGCGCTGTTGCAATGATAACCCAGATGACGAATGCACTGGCAACCCAGCGTGTTTTCGAACCGACTAAGATCGCTAGCCCGCCAAATAGCTCGATTGCGGCAATCAAATAGCCGAGCCAAATCGGAGCTGGCGCGCCCGAAGCGATAAAGTCCATAAAACGTTTGGTACCTGGGCTATTGATGATACTTGAAACATCCATGAATTTCAGCGTGCCGTATACAATAAACACCGCCGACATCAGTATCCGGCTTACGAAGACCACAACGTCCGACATCTTCACCTCCCTAGTTGCTGATGACGGCTGATCAATCGACCACTCACTGCACTTATAATGCAGCCACTAGATCAGTGTCGCAATATCGCACCCGGCCTTGTTGATACGTTCCAAGACCGTGTGGCAAGGAAACGGTTGGCCAGCCCTCAACATCCCATCGTCTGGCAATGCCAGCTTCGTTCGAGGTGCAACATGTCCGAACTTCACCCTATTGTGTCCAAAGAGCTGCAGACATCTGCGGTGTCCGAACCCTGGTCATCGGCGCTTGGAAAGCTTTGTTCCAGGACCTGCTGAGATCACGATTTGTGGGGCGTGAAGTTGTTCAGACCGGGGGGCGAAAGCGATCACTCCGAGGCCAGCTGTCATCTGAGGAGGGTTCGATCTCCTCAGCGTACTCAGAGAACCTGCCTCGTCTGAGCATTAACCTCAGGGCCTCCTCGGCAACGGGTCCAATTCGTTGTGGCCAACCCGTTGCGACGAACAGCTCTTCACTCATGTTCTTCGGAGTGGCGTTGACAGCTTCGATCATTAGGCATTGTACCTGGCGCAAAGCCTCGTACTCTGCCTCGGTCATGGCTCGGTTTGGATGGGGTTCGCCCTCGTAAGGAGCCCAGTCAAAATAGGCCTCGAAATATTCGACGAACCCCGCCTTTCTGAGCGACTCCTGCCACTCAACTAACTCAAGCAGCACCTCCATGATCCGGTTTCGGATGCGTTGGTCGATAAGCCGCTTAGAGACCTCTTCCATCACGTGAAGATGCCTTTCAAACGGAACGTCAGCAAGGGCTCGAACCGCCGATCAACAAATCCTGGCAATAATAGAAACCCAAGGGTTGATTCTTTGAATCAATATTCTTCGTTCTGGATTCCATTTGGAAGAATATCCTTCGCGCCGGCCTCAAAATCCTGTTTCCAACAGCATCGGTCACAAGCAGTCTTTAACGTTCGCCTATACGACTTCTGCTCTTTCTCGATAGCGACCAAATTTGCGACATGCACGATGTCGCTGAAGTGCCTTGTGTCACGAGTGCCGCCGGTCCAAACGGTGGAACGCAACTGTACGAGAGATGGAGGAGGGCCCTCCGAGTTCGGCAATCAGGTGCTGATCTCAAGCTACCGCAAGCCGCTGCGGTCAAAAGCCGTGGTGGTGAACGTTGCGGAAAAGTCGGGACTTGATCCCGGCAGGTATGGTCGAGAGAGGCGAGCGCAAGCGAACCGCTGCGGAAGCGTCGAAAGCGATTAGATGATGTCAAAACCGGAGGCTGGCACTTCCTCCGGGATCAGCTCGGGGGATGTCCTGACACCGCCCGAGTGGCATCCGGCGTGTAGGCGGCGCGAAGCTCGACCAGGCTCTTGTACGGAACGTGAGAACCTGGCCGGTGATGGTAAGGGAAAAGGCACAAGCGGCAACAACCGTGAGGCCGAAAGTACCGATGCACCGGAGAGGGGCGCACTGCCCCGTAGTAGTGATGAAGCGGGGTAATGCCCGTGGAGCAAAGGGGGTAGGTCATCGCCGTTGACTTGGGCCAACCAGGTCAAACTGGGAGGAGCCCAAAACGTCAGCGCAAGGCGGCAGCCTTCGTGCGGTGACACGAGCCGGATGAATCGAGAGGTTCACGTCCGGATCTGTGAGGGGCTTGGGGTGTAATTCCCCGGGCCTACTCGGCACTAGGCGACATCGCGGCGTCTCATTCGGTAGCCTGGTCGGCATGGCCAGCACAAGCTCGATGGTATATTGAGGCCATACGCCTTGGCAGTCGCCACATGATCGACTTTGATGAAGCTGTCGCTCTAGCGAGAACGCGCCCCGACATTCGCCTGATCGCAATCGATGGCTTGCCACTGGCCGGAAAATCGACGCTTGCTGGAAAACTCGCTACGGCTTTGCGAGCAGAATGCATCTATCTGGACGATTTCGTAAGACCGGAAGCGGAATGGCGCTCGCGGACCGCGCCGTCATTTCCATTCGACTTTATTCGCTACGATGAATTTCTCAATGCAGTGAAGTCACTTGCAGGTGACGGGCTTTGTTCCTATCGGCTATACGATTGGGACACTGCGAAGCTCCGCGACGAATATCGACTTGTCCGTCTGGATCACCCCGTCATAGTTGAAGGGGTTTCGTCGCTACATCCTGAATTGACCCCGCTCTATGATTTGAGATTTTGGATTGAGAGCGATCCCGCGACGACGCTTCAGGCTTCCCTCATGCGAGGTGTAGGTGCTTGGGAGCGTGAATGGCGCGAACTGTTTCTACCAAGCGTCGATCTGTATATGGGGACAGCCCCTAAAGGCCGAGCAGACGTCTTGGTCGCTGGACGAGGCGCACGCCAGTAGCCCGCGTTCCACTCGGTTGCCGAAATTCAAACTGAGACACTAACCGCGCCCGGCACGTCCGAGATGGGTCTTGGTTGTGCAGAAACGCTCTGGGTGAAGGGTGAGCGGATCGGTCGGCGGCGACACCTGATTTGACTATGCCCGCATGGCGGCCATCAGCGGCTGGATGCCCATGATGTTGATCGCGCGTGTGAGATTGTAGGCTAATACGTGTAGCGCCATCTCAGTGGCGACCTTCGGCAGACGTTTCATCAGGAAGTGCGTGGCCCCCATCCTCATTTTCAGCGTGCCGAAGGGATGTTCCACCGTCTCTCGCCGCTGCCGCATGGCCTGGGGGTTCTTGTCGAGGCGCCTCTGAACCGCTTGCAGCACGTGCTCGTGGTCCCAGCGCGTAATCCGTCGCTCCTTGCCGGTTGTGCAGCGAGGTTTGAGCGCACAGTCACGGCATGCATTGGTCCAATAGCGCCGTAGCTGCTGCCCATTCTCATCGTTGGTATAGTGGTACTTCAGTTTTTCGCCGGCCGGACGGCGATACACATCCTCATCGCCGAGATAGACAAAGTCCTGCTTGCCGAAGCGACCCTTTGCCTCAATGCCAGAGGTCATCGGCTTGGGAAGCGTCACCGCAATCCCCGCCTTGTCGCAGGCAAGGATTTCCTCGCCGCTGTAATAACCGCGATCAGCAACGGCTTCGAGTTTGTCGACGCCGAGGACGTGCTTCGCCTGGGAGGCGATGTTGCTAAGTTGTGCCCGGTCCGAGCCGGTGTTCGTCACCTCATGCGTGATGATCAGGTGATGGTCGGTGTCAACCGCGACCTGCACGTTGTAGCCGACCACACCGGAGCCGCGTCCGCTGGTCGCCATAGAGCGGCTGTCTGGATCAGTCAGTGAGATCTGTTGATCGGCGGATGCCAGCATCAGCTTCTCCATCGCCGCCAAGCGCTGCATCTCGCTTTCCATCTTGACCAGCTTCTCCTTCAAATGCGCTGTCTTCGCCGCCAGCTCCGCCGATGGCTCCTGCAGATCGGCCGTGTCGAGCTGCGCCAGATACCGCGCTGCGCTCTCCTCCAACTGCGCACGGCGCCGCTCGACTTTTCCGCGCGTGAAGTTCTTGTCGCGGGTATTCACAGCCTTAAATTTGCTGCCGTCGATCGCCACGCTCGCATGCGTGAGCAGACCTACGGTGCGAGAGACGTCGATAAATTGGGCGCAGACCTTCCGAATGGCCCGGCCATTGTCCTTGCGGAAGTCGGCAATGGTCTTGTGATCGGGGGCAAGTCGACCCGTCAGCCACATCACCTCGACATTACGTATAGCCTCGCGTTCCAATCGCCGGCTCGATTGCACCCGATTGAGATAGCCGTAGATGTAGAGCTTCAGCAGCACCGCCGGGTGATATGATGGCCGGCCCGTGACCTCAGGAGCAACACCGCTGAACCCAAGCTCGCCCAGTTCGAGTTCATCGACGAAAACATCAATCGCGCGAACCGGATTGTCCTCGCTGATCCAGTCTTCCAGACATTCCGGAAACAACGTGCTCTGCCCACGATCCGCCCCCTCAACAACGCGTTTCATCCGACCCTCCACAGCAGCAGAATCGCACTGCGGAGTGAATCACAGGTTGCACGTTTTTACACAGCCAGGGTCAACAACGGTCCTGGACACTGGCCGGTGCGACTTCCGTTGTTCGCCTGATAGCGACCTGATTTGCGACGTGAACGATGTTGCTCCTGTGCGCAGCTTGGACGCGCTTCGGCCGACACGATGTGGTAGCTTCGGAAATGAATGAGGCCGCCAACTAGGGGGCCTGTAGGAAGGCTCATGCTCTGGATTCCCCGTCGTTACGCCCACTTTGTTTTTGGAGTCATTCAGGCCGGACTTACATCCATGATAGCGGCCGGGATCGCGGGCGCGCCCCTCATGCATCAGGGTCAATTTTTATCGCATTGGCTGGTGTCGTGGCTAATCTCGTGGGTGGCGATGCTTCCATTCGTGCTGTTCGCGGCGCCCGCTATTCGCGCAATATCGATCTTCCTGACCAGAGAGGAACCATTGAACAACTGAAGCGGCATCGAAAAAGGTGCGCGGGACGACAACCTTGAACGGTCGAATGTCCGCACCGGCAGGCAGGCCGCAGGTTGTCTTTCAGTCCGAGCCCCGCGCTGCCCGAATGTGAAGTTTCCCGCCCCGGTAGCCTCGGCAACAAATAGCGACAGCGCTAACTTGGCGTGTCAATTAGGGTGTGGCGAGACTAATATTAAACGCCGCAGTCGGTTACGGCGCGGTCAGTAGTGGCTGAGATGACCGCGCCGCACCCCCCCGACATTATTTGATGTTTGCCTGTTGGGGGAGGAAGACGACCCCAACGGAGGGCGGCACCATCAAGACGCAAGTATGTTCGGTTTGCGATTTTGAGCTACAGCGATCCGGAAGCTGTCCCCGATCATCACCGGGAACTGAGGCGGCTTGCCCATTACGAGGACTTGATGTGCTCAGCCTGACCGTCGTGTCGCAGGTGAAAGCGGTGAGGCTCGAAAAGCACCATCATAATATCCTCCGCAGCAGCGGGCTGCGACACGGTTAACAGCTCGCGGCCCGCGTCGGTTGACCGAGGATGCAAGGCCACCACCAACGCGCATAGCACCACTATCGCCCCCAATGCCGCTGAAGTTGCGATGATTAGAGCTCTGCGCAGTATGAAAATGAGGTAGAGGTACGGACACTGCTTTCGGCTGACGCGCCGTAACTTCTTGCTGAAGCCAATTCCAATAAGATCTCCTTTTTCGGAGGCGGCACAGGAACGGTTTGCCACGGGTCTCTTCATAAAATGCCTGTATTGCAGCGGCAGGGGCGACACCACCGCGAGGGAGGCATCGGGACTTCGAGGTTTGCCAACGCTTCGAAGCCCCACATTTATGTACCAGCTGATCGCAAAGCGCATCGTCAGGACGGCGCGGAACGACGAATGCCGTCGTGATCAATTATGCCGATTGGCCTTGTCGGGAATCCGAGGGATTTCCGGTGGCCGTCAAGTTTCGACCCGTTCTGGTTTCGCGGGTGATGTCGGGGAGTACCTGACTGACCGCGCTCAGCGCAACAACGACATTGCGAGACAATGTGGGGGCAGATGCAGATGACGAGGAGCTTTCGCAAGCCAGCCAGAGAACCCCAACTGCAAGGGGTTGCCTCCGCAAGTCGCGCCGGCACTCACACACCTGGACTGCGCCTATTTTTGGGGGACCGCGCAAGCTGCCCATAGCGGCAACGCGGCAAAGCCGCGACGCGCTTCTCGGTAGAAACTTCAGGTGCTATCGTTTCTCTGGAACACGCCGCCACGGCGCTTGCGTTGTCGTTGACCATTGAAGGCTTCGCCTGCCGGCCAGCAGGCTAAGCCGGGTGAGAGACGTAAGCGGATCGACGAAAGCCTAGTTGGGCAGCACGCTGGAAACGCTGCCGAACGTGTCCTGTAGGTTCGTACCTAGGCCGTACACAACAGCGATGATCGCAACCGCGATGCCGGCGGCAATGAGGCCGTATTCAATGGCGGTGGCGCCCGACTGGTCCTTCACAAAACGAGAAACAACGGTCTTCATGGAGTAACTCCATAGGGTCACACGTGGCTATGTCGCCCCCGCCAAACGGCCTTTTCGACCATTTGGACCACATGCAAGGCTAGTTGGAAGCTGTTGCGGCGGCGCTAAGCAGATCGGCGAAAAGCAATTAAGAAATGTAGACGCTGCTAGCTAGAACCAATCGCGTTGACCGAATTTACTTGCGTAAATTTAGCTGCCGGTGAAACCCTGACGACTATCACTGAGGCCGACCGGCCATTCACGTCTGAGCGGTTGGCTTTGATACTGGTAATAAGCCCCAGCCGCCGCGCCGGGGCTCTCTTTTCCTATCCCTCATTGATGGCGCCTCTGCAGCGGATAGCTTCCGTTTGATCCACATCCTCGATCTTCTATGTTCGCGCTTGGAATGTCACTCTCAGCGTATTTGAGGCTTTCTGCACTACTTTGCATTTAAGTGCACTCTGTGAACCAGCGGCTCTGAGTTCAAATCTCTCCGGGATTCCTAGCAAGCTATTCACTCGCAGAGTCGCGCCGAGATCTGAAATATCAGTGGCGATGCAATTAATCGGAGGATATCCGACAATCATAATGTCGGCCGAGAGGCGATTTGGACGATCGCATTGCTGTGACTGAGACGTATTCATTGCCCTAACTCCTCAAAGCAGAAGCGGCATAAACCGAGGTAACGTCCACCGCGCCTGCGCAATCGCTGCCCACACCACGCAGCCTCAATGCTTGCTGGGAGAGCAAGGACCTGGGGTAGCTCGTCCAGCTTGCAAACGGATCGAACGCGAACAAAGGTAGCGCACAGGTCGCAGACGTCTAGCAATTCTCGCTTTGACTGCTAAGGATCACCTAAACCTTTTGCTGAATCTTCAGCATTCTTAAGCAGTTTTAACACTTTCGGATTTTGCCAGATCTGAGGACGCTGGTACTGGCCAGACTTGGCGATGGTGCTGTGTGTCTGGCCGAAACCCGTAAACGTCCGTGCTTACGTGCGTTTTCGGTTTGGCAGGCTCGAACACGTTCGAGCCCACTGCCATTCCCACCCGTCTGTGTAAACCTGCCAGGGTGGACTAGACGGTAGGCAACAAGGCGGCGGGCGCCACCTCGTCACTCAAACAATCACGTAGGTGATTCGTTGTCGAGAGGGGCAAATGAGGCCGCCAACTGATGGGGTGGATGGCCCCCTAACGGCATCGAAGTGCCAAGATGGTGGTCGTCGAAGATCACCAG
>JASHVC010000621.1 GCA_030039655.1 Xanthobacteraceae bacterium
TTTCGCCCGCGCGATATCTACACCTCGCGCAAAGGTATTTCAGTCGAGATCGGCAACACCGACGCGGAAGGGCGGCTCATCCTCGCCGACGCGTTGGCGCTGGCCGACGACGATAAGCCCGAACTGATCGTGGACTTCGCCACCCTCACGGGCGCGGCGCGGGTCGCGCTCGGGCCCGACGTGCCGCCTTTTTTCACCGACGATGACGCGCTTGCCCGCGAACTGATGAAATATGCCGCCGCGGAGAACGATCCGCTCTGGCGGCTGCCGCTATGGCGGCCCTACGAGGCAATGCTGGAATCCAAAGTCGCTGACATCAACAACGTGGGCGGCAGCCAGGGCGGGGCGATCACCGCAGCCTTGTTCATGCGCCGTTTTGTAACGGTGAAATCCTGGTTGCACATCGATCTGTTCGCCTGGACGCCGTCGGCGAAGCCGGGCAGGCCCGAGGGCGGCGAATGTCAGTCGGCGCGCGCTCTCTATGCGCTGCTTGCCACGCGCTACGGCTGAGTGATGTCCGCGTGCGGCGAATTGCGCTACAGTAACTGACAGAACAAAATAATGGGGAGGGCAGTCTGATGTTATCTCGGCGAAAGTTTATCCGTTCTGCGGCCGTGGTCGGCGCGGGCTTGGCGGCGCCGATGGGGGCGGAGCGAGCAGCCGCAAGGCCGACGAGACGCATGATCGTCGACGCGCAAGTCCATCTGTGGAAGGCGCCAACGGCGGACTGGCCTTTTGTTCCAGGGCTCACACCACAATTGCCGGAGCCGATGACCATTGAGCGACTGCTGCCATTGATGGATGAGGCTGGCGTCGATCGCGTGGTCATCGTACCGCCGTCGTGGGTAGGCGAGCGTAATGACTATGCGCTTGACGCGGTGCGTCGCTATCCTGACCGCTTCCGCGTCATGGGCCGCTTCCCGATTCAGGATCGGCAAGCCGGCGTTCTGCTGCCGAAATGGAAGAAGCAGTTCGGCATGCTCGGCATTCGGCTTACCTTCAATAATGAGACGACGAAGCGCTGGCTCTCGGATGGGACCGCCGACTGGTTCTGGGCGGCGGCGGAAGAGGCCAGAATTCCGGTTTACGTGTTTCCGCCGGGCCAGACCTCCAAGTTCGGGCCTATCGCCGAGCGTCATCCGCAGCTCACGCTGATCCTCGACCACATGGGCCTGACCCTTTCCATGGCGAAGGATGGCACTATCCCGGCGGCCATCGATCAAGCGGTTGCGCTGGCCAAATATCCGAACGTCAGCGTCAAAGTGTCGGCGTCGCCCGGCGTGTCCAACGAGCCCTATCCGTTCCGCGACGTGGCGACCTATTTGCAGCGCGTATTTGATGCGTATGGCCCGCGGCGCTGTTATTGGGGCAGCGACTTGACCAATACCTTCTCCAAGGGGCCGTACCGGCAGCGCATCACCCATTTCACCGAAGAGCTGGGTTTTCTGTCGGAGCGCGACAAAGATTGGGTGATGGGACGCGCCATCCTGCGGCGGCTGAATTGGACGTGACAGCTACGCCCGAACGCTAGATTTTTCGGTTATGCGCGTTCCATTCGCGCTCGAGGTTGGCGATCAGCGCGGGGCTGAAATGGCAGTACGCCTGGTCGCGCGCATAAGCGGAAAAATACTTGCGGAAGGTGTCGAGCGGCTCTTCGCCGATCCGGATGGCGCGGCGATTTGATGTGGCGCTGACCGCGCCGGAGTTCGTCAGTCCGTCGATGACGCACTGCAGTGCGCTGTCCATCTCGTCCGGCGCGGCGATCTCATCGCAAATCAGCCGGCCTTCCGGGCTGTCGCAGATGAGCTTGCGCTCGTACTGGATGGCTTGCCGGGTGATGCGGTCGCCAGTGAAACGCGGCATGCGCAGATTCGCCGCACCCGGAATGATGCCTTCCTTGCGCGCCGGCAGGGTCATGAATGCGTCGCTCGCCGCCAGCACATAATCCATGGTCAAAAGGATCTGACAGTGCCCGCCGATGGCAAAGCCGTCGACGGCCGCGATCCACGGTTTCTCGATCGCGGTGCCGTGCACGTCGTCCGGGAGAGCGTCCGGCCGCGCCACGCCGCGGAAAAATTTATGAACAAATCCGAGATCACGTTTGAGGAACCAGACAAAGGGAATCTGCCCGCGATAGAGGTGCGTGAGATTGATGCCGGCGCCGAATAGCCTGCGGCCGCGATATTTGGGATGCTCGACCACGCTGCCACGCAGGACGGCAACGTCAGTTGCCGGGTCGAGAATGGCGGCGTCGACCGCGGTCTCCATCGCGTCAATGGTCGTATTGTCCTCGGCGTTGAGGAAGCGCGGGTTGCTTGCGGTGAGGATGATCGCCTTGCCGCGACGCTGGATGTGCGCCGGGCCGAGATCGACCACGCCGTCGGCCTCGAGCTTGGCCAATATCTCGGCGCTCTCCGGCCGCGGCAGCAGCATCGCGTGGCAGAGATGGCGGCCGGCTTTCTCGCTGGCGAGAACGTTGGCGAGAAAAATGCCCTGATCGATCTCGACGCCGTCTTTGTCTCGTTGCGGCAATTCGGCCTCGGCGGCCACCTGCGCCGCCGTCGGCACTAGGCCGGGCACGGCGTCGGCCGCGGCAAATACCAAATTTTCCAGCCGCACAAACCGCGCGCGCTGCTGCGTCAGTTCGTCGTAAAGCGCGTCGCAGTGAGCGGCGAGAAAAGCTTCGCGCTTGTCCCGGGTCGCAGCGAACACAGAGTGCGCTGCGTCGACTTCGGTGCTGCTGCGCTTGGGTTTTGGCGACAGACGACGGATCAGCGCGGCGCTGATCCGCCAGAATTGCGCGTATCGCCGCCGATCGCCGTGATAATCGCCGGTTCCGGCCGGCGCCGCAGCCAGCCATTCGGCGATGGCCTCGTCCCCGATTCCGGCCGCACGCAGCGACTGCGCGGCTGCAAGACTCTTTGCCGTTGCATTGTTGGCGGCAGCGACAGTCCCTCGAACCGCCTCGTTCACTGTTTTGGTCTCCGGTCGATGACCCGCTTGGCTTTACCCTGGGAGCGCTCGATCGCCCCCGGCTCCAGCACGCGGACTGCTGCGCTGATGCCCGCATAGGCTTTGATCAGGTGCTCGGCCTTTTGTGCAAGCGTCGCAATTTCCTCGCCGTTCAATTTTCCGGACAGCTCGGGGCGCATTTCGACGAGCACTTCCAACTCATCGAGGTTATGCGGTCGGCGTACCTCAAGCACATAGTGCGGCGCGAGCTGGGGCTCGCGACCGAGTACGGCCTCGATCTGCGAAGGGAACAGATTGACACCGCGGATAATCAGCATGTCGTCGCTGCGCCCTTTGATCCGTTCGATGTGGCGCATCGGGCGCGTGGTGCCAGGCGTGAGCCGTGTCAAATCGCGGGTGCGGTAGCGGATCACCGGCATAGCCTCTTTGGTAAGCGAGGTGAGCACCAGCTCGCCCGGCTCGCCGTCGGGCATGACCCGGCCGCTTTCGGGATCGATGATTTCCGGAAAAAAGTGATCCTCCCAGATGGTGAGGCCGTCGCGGCTGTCGGCGCATTGCTGGCCGACACCGGGGCCCATGACTTCCGACAGACCATAGAGATCGAGCGCCTGCAGGCCCATGCGCCGCTCGATTTCCGCGCGCATGCTTTCGGTCCAAGGTTCGGCGCCGAAAATGCCGACGCGCAAGCTGCTGTCGCTCGGCCGAAAACCCTGCCGCTCGAACTCGTCGGCGATCGCCAGCATGTAGGAGGGCGTGACCATGATGATATCGGGGCGAAAATCGACGATGAGCTGAACCTGCCGCTCGGTAAAGCCGCCGCCAACCGGAATAACAGTCGCGCCCAGATACTCGCCGCCGTAATGCGCGCCCAGGCCGCCGGTGAACAGGCCGTAGCCGTAAGCGACGTGAATCTTGTCGGTGGACCGCCCGCCCGCGGCACGGATAGAGCGCGCCATGAGCAGGGACCAGGTATCGATGTCGTTTTGCGTATAGCCGACGACGGTAGGCTTTCCAGTCGTGCCGCTTGAAGCGTGGATACGCACGATATCACTCATCGGCACCGCGAACATGCCGTACGGATAATTCTGCCGCAGGTCTTCCTTGGTGGTGAACGGGAACTTGGCGAGATCCGACAGCTCTTTCAGGTCGCCGGGACGGACACCAACCGCGTCGAGCTTCTTCTTGTAGTGCGGGACGTGCGCGTAGGCCCGCTCCAGCGTCGTCCTCAGGCGCTTAAGCTGCAACGCCCGCAGCGAGTCTTTGCTCGCATGTTCGATCGGTTCGAGCTGATCCCGGTTGCCCATACGCCGCCTGCTGACAAGCTTCACGAGCGATAATAGCGGGCGTGGACGCCAAATTCGATGACGTCACGCCCGCCGCTCACTTGCAGCCGTTCGACACGAAATCCAGGAGCGGGTTGAATTCGGCAGCTGTCAGGTAAGCGGCCCAGGTTCCGCCCGGGAATAGCGGAATGGCCGTATTGTGGAGTTGCGGCGCGGACGAGGTCACCGCAATCAGGACGTTTTTGTTTGGCCCTTCGGTGCTGCTCATATTGGCGACCCAAGCGCCGCCGCTCATGCCGTGAGTTGCGTCGGTTACCGGTCCCCATTGCACGACGTTGGCCGGCAGGTTCAGTCCTTTGGGCAACGGAATCGCGTCGGCGAAGAACACGATTCCCGGCGCATATTGGATGATATCCGCATTGAGAATGTCTCCCGGATAGCCGACCCTCGCCGCCGACGTATATTTTCCCTTCCAGTCGAGTTCGTATTCGATCACGCCGGTCGAACTCGTTCCGTCCACCAGGACCATGGCGAAGTCATGCTCACCAGCGACGTTCTGAGCACCAGACTGGTCTAAAGCCGACATGCTGCTGTAGTTAGACGGAAGCGTCCAAAGTGGATTGGCCGCGCCGCACACAGCCTTGAACGTCTGCGAGGCAAGCCCGTCCTGATATTGCAGCAGGAAAGTTATTTTGGACGGATCGATGGTGTTCAGCGGCAAACCGCCGGAGATGTCGATCAGGCAATGGGCGGCCGTCAGCAGTACGTTCGGTTTGATGAATTGCGCCGTGCACGTCCATCCATGAGGAGCGTTCTTGGTGGTTGTCGCATTTTTCAGCAAGCCGGCCCACTTAAACGGCGCTACGCTTGGGCTTCCCGTGGTCTCCTGCCAGGTCAGTGTGGCGGCCTGGGCGAGGCGGGTCGCATCGCCGCGTGTCTCCTGTTCGGATCGCGCGTATTGATCGTCCGCGTCGGCCGCCGGCATACCGAGCGTCGAAACGCCAGCCAGATCGTTTCCTGTCACGCTGGCGTTGATGCCTCTTGCGCCGGCCAAGACTGCCACGAGCGCAACTAGGACATGGACCGCGCGCATGCTTCGCCCCCCGTGGCGCAATCGGCCCATAAGCCGCAATGACGCCACCCGACAATCGATGCCATCATATAGCAGGAGCGCCGGCTCGACGAAAGTCGACGTTGTTATTATAACAACTGGGCAACGGGAATGGCGCCGGTTTATCGGCTCTGTGCAATGTTCAAGGTGCGAAGAGGGCGCATTATGAAAATCTCGGCGCGCGGCGTGACGGTGA
>JASHVC010000622.1 GCA_030039655.1 Xanthobacteraceae bacterium
CTTCGATTCGCGTCGTGTAGACCGCCATGACGTCCGGCCGATCGAGGAAATAGGTGATGCGGCGAAAGCCCTCGGCTTCGCATTGGGTGCAATAGGTCTCGCCCGCTTTGTAGAGTCCCATGAGCTGCGTATTGCCCACGGGGTCGATGATTGTTTCGATTTCAAGCTCGAATGCGCGGTTTGGCGGCTGGGCAATAGTGAGCCGGTCGGGAGTGGCGACGAAGTTTTCCGGCGGCAGCGGGTTGCCGTCGATCGCCAAGGACACAAGTTTCAGGTCTTCGCCGTCGAGAACCAGCGGCGCCGGCGCGCCTGCCGCGTTGGGTTTGACCTTGAGCTTGGAGCGCACTCTGGTGGCGCTCGGATGAAGCGATACGTCGAGGTCGACGGTCTCGATCAGCCAGTCGGGCGGGCGATAATCCTTCAGCAGGATCGGGCGGTGTTCTTCGGTGCGCATGATTGGCTTGATGTAGAAGCATTGTGGCACAAATGAAAGCGCCTCGCGGGCAGGCGTGTATTAACGTCAGGTCGGGTCGAAATTTTGCAGGCGCGCGGCATCATCGCCGCGGCTCGGCATGGCCAATGACACGCTGGATGGTGGGAAAGCGCTGGCGCAAGCCGTGCTCGATGCCGTCCACCAAATCGTGCACCGCGCGCACCGAGAGCGCCGGGTCGACGCGGCAATGAAAGTTGACGATCTCGCCGTCCGCGCTCTCCCGCACGCGCACGTTATGAATTTCGCCGAGGCCGGGGATGCCGGCAGCAAGGGAGGTGAGAAACTCGCGCACTTCGGAAATGCGCGTGGCGGAAGCGTCATGGCCAGCCAGCTCATCGGCTGGCAGCGGCTCGATATGGGTTTCCACTTCGACGTCCGGGCCAAGCTCGTCGCGCAGCGCTTCTTCGAGCCGGCTGGCAATATCGTGGGCGGCCTGCAGTGACAACGTGCCCTCGACTTCTACATCTGTTGAAACCGACAACCGGCCGGAAATCGCCTGCACGGCGACGTGGTGAATCGCGATGGCCAGGTTGCGCGCCGTCATCATGACCCGCTCGCGCACCGTCTCGTCGTCGAGCGCGCGCGGCTCGGTGGTGATCGTGATCTCAGCCCGCGGAATTTCGGAGCGGATGGCGCGTGTCAACCGCTCCTTGATGCTTGAGACGCGATCGAGCGGCAGCGTGCGGCTGACACCAACGCCGAGATCGACGAACAATACCGCGCCAGCCGGGCGTGCGCGGACGCGCTCGACGTTGACCACCCCGGGCATACGGCGCGCAATCGAAGCGATGCGCTCGCTGACGCCCTCCGGCGCGGTGTCGGTCAACGAGTCGATGGTGCGGCGTCCAAGCCGCCAGCCGGCGACGCAGATAAAAAAGGCCACCACCAGCGCGGCGGTGGCGTCGGCCCATACATAGCCAAGCGCAACGCCGCAAAGGCCTATGAGCACAGCAACCGACGACCACATGTCGGATGAAAAATGGAGAGCGTCGGCCTGCAGGGCCTCGCTTGATGTCTGCTCAGCGACGCGCCGCAGCGTGCGCGCGCGGAAAAAATCCACGGCGATCGAACCCACAATGACAACGAAGGCGGCGATGCTCGCCTCGACCGCGTGGGCCCGCGCTCCGAGGAGGCGTTGCACGGCTTCCCAGGCGACGATTGCAGTCAGGAGAAAGAGCAACGCGGTCTCGGCAAGGGCGGTGACGCTTTCCATCTTGCCGTGGCCGTACTGATGCTCGGCGTCGGCCGGCTTGTCGGAGATGCGCACGGCAAAATAAGTCAGCACCGTTGCGGAAAGGTCGATCAGGGAATGTCCCGCTTCCGACAGGATGGCGAGCGAGCCCGTCAGCAGGCCAATAATGGCCTTCGCCGCCGTCAGCGCAGCAGACGCCGCAATGGAGCCGAGCGCAGCTTTTTCCTTGTCGTTCATCGGCAGCCCTTTTGCCGGTTCGGCGTAAACGCGCCAATCAAGGGCGTCAATGCTGCGTCCCTTGGGTCGATTTTTTACCACCGGCGAACTACAATAGGTGCAGCGAACTTGAACGGGCGAATAGGAAACGCGCTATGGACCTTGCTGTCAGGCCATTGCATCCACTCTTTGTCGCGGAAGTGAGAGGGGTTGATCTCAGTCGAGACATCGATCTGAAGATGCAGCAGGCGATCGAGCATGCCATGGACGAATACGCCGTTTGTGTTCTGCCGGAGCAAAAGCTCGACGACGAGCGGCAGATTTCATTTTCGCGCCGTTATGGGCCGCTCGAGAACGCCTCCGCGGTCAAAGCCCAGCGCAAGGCAGGCGTCATCGGGCAGCGCATACGCCACCCGGAAATCTTTGACGTTTCCAATCTCGACGAGAATGGAAACATCATGGCGGCCAAAGACGACAGGTGGGTCTATCGGCAGGCCAACGAGCTTTGGCATACCGACTCGTCGTTCCGGCAGAAATCGTCCACGTGGTCGCTGCTGCATGCGCGCATCGTGCCCCCGTCGGGTGGGGACACCTATTTCGCGGACACGCGCGCCGCCTATGACGCTTTGCCCGAGGCAACGAAGCAAAAACTCGAAGGGCTCGTGGCGGAGCATTCCATTTGGCACTCACGTAGTCAGCGCGGCGGCTATGTGCCGAGCGACGACGAGCGCGCAGCGCGGCCGCCAGCGCAGCATCCGTTGGTGCGGCGGCACCCTGGCTCCGGACGCAAGGCGCTGTTCATCGCCTCCCACGCGTCCCATATCGTCGGCTGGCCGCGCGAGGAGGGCAGGGCGCTGCTCGATGAATTGCTCGCCTTCGCTACCCAACCGCGCTTTGTCTACGGCCACAAATGGCGCGTGGGCGATCTCGTAATCTGGGACAACCGCTGCACGATGCACCGTGCCTCGTCATTTGACTCGAACGATCATATGCGCGAGTTGCACCGCACGACGATCGTCGATACGCGCGGCGACGCGGTCGCGCTCTAGAAGAAAAGTCGAGAATGTCCGGAGTGCAGCGTTGAAGTTGGATCGCCGCTTTTCTGTCGCCCCGATGATGGAGTGGACCGACCGGCATTGCCGGTTCTTCCATCGCCTGCTGACGCGTCGGGCACTGCTCTACACGGAGATGCTCACCACCGGCGCCGTGCTGCATGGCGAGCGCGCGCGGCTTCTGCGCTACGATGCGGCCGAGCATCCGCTGGCGCTGCAGCTTGGCGGCTCCGATCCCCAGGCGCTCGCCGCGTGTGCGCGCATCGGTGCGGACCTTGGCTTTGACGAGATCAACCTGAATGCGGGCTGTCCCTCCGACCGGGTGCAGGACGGCCGCTTCGGCGCCTGCCTCATGGCGGAGCCGGCTTTGGTCGGCGATGCGGTGGCGGCCATGAAGGCCGCTGTGTCCATTCCCGTTACGGTGAAATGCCGCATCGGCATCGACGAGCAGGACCCCGAAGAGGCGCTGGAGATTTTTGCCCGCGAGGTCGAGCAGGCTGGCGCCGATGCGCTCATCGTTCACGCGCGAAAGGCCTGGCTCAAAGGGCTATCGCCCAAGGAGAACCGAGAAATTCCGCCGCTCGATTATGCGCGCGTCTACCGGCTCAAGGCCGCGCACCCGCGGCTTCCGGTCGTACTCAACGGCGGGATCGTAAGCGTGGAGGAGGCGCACACGCACCTTGCACACGTGGACGGCGTCATGATGGGCCGCGCCGCCTATCAGGACCCATGGCGGCTCCTTGCCGTCGATCCGCTTTTCTTCGATGACTCGCCTCGCTTCGCATCGCCTGAGAATGCCGCGACGGCGCTGATCCCCTACATCGAGCGGGAACTTGCTCAGGGGACGCGGCTTCATGTGATCACACGCCACCTGCATGGCTTATTCCGCGGCGTTCCCGGCGCGCGCGCTTTCCGCCGGCATCTCGCCGGCGCACCGGCTAATCCGCAAGCCGGTGCGGAATTCCTCGCAGAGGCGTTCTCGCTCGTAACCGATCGCGTCGTAGACAGCGAGCGCAAATTGGCGCACATCGCGGCCTGATCCTTCGCGGAAAGCAATGCCCACAATGTTATTTGGTGTCGGGTTAAGCGAGATCATTTGGCTCGCCGTGGCAGTCGTCATTGGCGGCGTTGTCACTGGGATTCTCGCCGGGCTGTTTGGCATTGGCGGCGGCGCCGTAATTGTGCCGGTGCTCTATGAAGTGTTTCGGCTCCTGAACGTACCTGAGGAGGTGCGTATGCAGTTGTGTGTCGGCACCTCGATCGCCATCATCGTTCCGACGGCCATTCGCTCCTATTTGACCCACCGCGCCAAGGGTCTCGTCATTCCAAACGTGATCCGGCTGTGGGCGCTTCCAGCCGTGATTGGCGTCGCCTGCGGCGCCGTCATCGCGGCGTTCGCTCCACCCACCGTCTTTAAGATCGCATTTGTGTTGATCGCTGGGTTCATCGCCACAAAATTTCTGTTCGCGGGCGATCGTTGGAACCTCGGCACTGATCTGCCCGGCACGGTGCCGATGACGCTGTACGGCTTCGCCATTGGGCTGGCGGGTTCGCTCATGGGGGTGAGCGGAGGCTCGCTCTCGAACATCGTGCTCACTCTCTACGGCAAGCCGATTCACAACGCGGTGGCGACCTCATCGGGGCTTGGCGTGCCAATCACGATTGTGGGCACGGTCGGCTACATTCTTGCTGGCCTGCCGCATCAAGCGTCGCTGCCGCCCTTTTCGCTCGGCTTCGTCTCGCTGATCGGGCTCGTGGTGATGGCGCCGGTGTCGAGCCTCACGGCGCCCTATGGCGCGCGGCTCGCCCACACACTGTCGCGGCGGACGCTGGAAATCGCGTTCAGCTGCTTTCTTCTGCTGGTGTCGGCGCGATTTTTGGTGAGTCTGATCTGAGCTAAGCCACCGCACCGGCGATCACGGATTGCCGTGCAGCACGAGGTGAGTGCCGTGGACTTCCCAGGCTTGCAGCCGGTTGAGGAAGCTCATGCCGAGAAGGCTCGTTTTCAGCGTGCCGGCCTGCGCCACGAGCGCATCGACCGAATGCTCTTCGATGTCGCCGATGGCGATGAGCTTGATCTTCAGCGGTGCCGCGTGGGTGCGGCCGTTGGCCGTGTCGATGGACACCGTGTAGTCGAGCAGGGCGAGCGGCAAGCCGGCGGCCTTGGCATCGTCCTGGGTGAGCACAATCGTACTTGCCCCAGTATCGAGCACCATGGGAACGAGAGCTTCGTTGACTCGCACCTCGCGAATATAAAAGTCGCTGGAGGAGGCGGAGCGATAAATTTCCACATCACGGCCGTGGGCAAAGATGTGACCGGGAACCAGCACGACCATGACGTGGTCAGCGATGTCATGCAGTTGTAGTCGATAAGAATAACCGATCACCAGGAAGAGACCGACCACGACCCAAAGCAACGCGGCAGTGATCGCCTCCGCAAGGCGTTCGCGGAACAGGGTCAACACGCCTCCGGAGACGAAAACCAGGAGCGCGATCTTGTAGCCAAGCGAGGAGAAGTCGCGGTTCGACAGCGGCCCGATCGTGCCACCGCCTTGGCGGGCCATGACGATGAGAATCGCTATGATCAGGCCCAGAAGGAGAAGCAGCACCAAACGTTGACGCACGGGAGCGATCCTCTACGCGATCCTCGGGACAATACCGGCG
>JASHVC010000623.1 GCA_030039655.1 Xanthobacteraceae bacterium
TGCGCAACGAACGCGTCCCACTCTGCAAGCTCGGTGGTGCTGTTGATCACCGGCCGCGCGGCAAGCTCGACAAAGGCGGGGCCGGCGTCCGTGGTAAAGCCGTTGAGGACGTAAATCGCGGCCTCGCGTGCACGCGGGCGCAGACGGCGCGCCTCGGTCAGATCGGCCACGAAAAACGTCTTGCAGCCCGCGCCGGCAAGTTTGGCGCCGACCTGTTCGAGGCCGAGACCGTACGCATTGGCCTTGACCACGGCCGCGCATTCGGCGCCCCGAAGCGCACGCGTCAGGGTGCGCCAGTTCGCCTCGATGGCGGCGAGGTCGATGCGCAGCGTGCCGCCGGTCTCGGGACCGAATGCACTGCTCGATTGGGGCAACGTTTCCGCAAGCGCCATGATGGCGTTTATGACCGCGGTTGCGGCCGGGGTAAAGCCTCGGCCCGCGGCCTATCTAGAAATCCGGCCGGTGCGCGGTGTCCAGATTGGCAAATCGCGTGACGGCGGCGTCGAATTGGAGTTCGACTGTACCGGTGGGGCCATGACGTTGCTTGCCAATGATGACCTCCGCCTTGCCTTCTACGCGTTCGCCCTCGACCATCCACTCGGCGAACTTGTCTTTGTTTGCTTCGGTCGGCTTGCGCATCTGATGGTAATATTCCTCCCGGAACACAAACAACACGACGTCGGCGTCTTGCTCGATCGAGCCGGATTCGCGCAAGTCGGAAAGCTGCGGTCGTTTGTCTTCGCGGCCTTCCACCTGCCGCGACAATTGCGAGAGAGCGAGGATAGGTATGCCAAGTTCCTTGGCCAACGCCTTGAGGTTGGTGGTGATCTCCGTGATCTCATGCACGCGGCCTTCGCTTGCCCGATGACTCGATCCTTGGAGCAGCTGCAGGTAATCGACGACCAACAGATCGAGTCCGACCTGCCGCTTCAGGCGCCGTGCACGCGCGGCCAACTGGGCGATGGTGAGTCCGCCAGTTTCGTCGACGTGGAACGGCAGGTGCTGCAACTCGACTGTGACGTCCCGGATTTTCTCGAAGTCCGATTCGTCGATGGCACCGCGGCGGATTTTGTTTGACGGAATTCCCGTGCGCTCGGCAATGATGCGTGTCGCGAGCTGCTCGGCTGACATTTCTAGTGAGAAGAAGCCGACGACGCCACCATTGATCGTTTCATGGCTTCCGTCTGGGCGTACGTCGCCCTGCTTGAAAGCCTTGGCGATGTTGTAGGCGATGTTGGTAGCGAGAGCGGTCTTTCCCATGCCAGGTCGGCCCGCAAGGATGATCAGATCGGACGGCTGCAGCCCGCCCATTCGGGTATCGAGGTCGGCTAGACCGGTCGCTAACCCTGACAGCCCGCCTTCGCGCTGATAGGCGTTTGCCGCCATATCGACGGCAGTCTTGAGAGCCCGGGCGAAATGCTGAAAGCCGGACTCGTAGCGTCCAGTCGAAGCGATTTCATAGAGTCGCTTTTCAATTTCCTCGATCAACTTCAGCGGCGTCGAATCGACCGGTGCGTCGTAGGCCAAATTAACGGCGTCTCCTCCGACAGTGATCAGGCTTCGGAGCATCGAGTCGCGGTAGACGGTTTGGCCGTAGTCCTTGGCATTGATGACGGTTGTTGCCTCGGCAGCAAGCCGCGCCAGGTATTGATTCAGCGACAAACCTGCGATGTCGAGGTCGTGCGGCAAAAACGTCTTCAAGGTAACGGGGTTAGCAACTTTGCCTGCTCGGACGAACTCGCCGGTAAGCTCGAAAATACGTTGGTGTATCGGTTCGAAGAAATGTTTCGGTTCGAGAAAGCCGGAAACGCTGTAAAACGCCTCGTTATTGACGAGAATGGCACCAAGCAACCCCTGCTCGGCTTCGATGCTATGCGGTGGCGTGCGGTACCTCGGTTCCGCTGGAGCCTGCTTGCGTGCTGTCGAATCGAATGGCGGCATGGTCCCGATCAATAGATTCGCGTGTGGCCGATTTGCGGTCGGCCGGAGTTGCCTCAGTGAATCTGCAGCTACTCAACATCTGTGTTCACTTGACGATAAACTCCCGGACGCCAAGCCCTTTCTTCAATTCACGCCGGAATCGGTGAAAAGGAAGGGCCGCATTGGGCAAAGGCCGCACTGCCACGCTAACGCTGTCGATAATCCAGCGGCGCTGCCATGGGAAATCATCATTTTGAGTTTCCCCGTTACGCACCGCGAGCGGTCGGAAGACGCCCGTATGATCGCCTTGCCTCTTGACGACCAGGTTTTGGCCACCTGGTACCGCGCAATTATTCGCCGGCGAGTCGCAACGGCGGAGTCTGTTTTGCTTCCAATGTGCGCAATCGCGCTTCCTCGCGCGCAATGTAATCGCGAGTCGGCGGCGCGATGCCCTTATGTTTGGTCATCTGAATCTGAAACACCACCATGTCGCCGTCGCGGAACGACATTTCCGCCGAGGCGAGATAAAACTCCCACATTCGCACGAAGCGCTGATCATAGAGCCGCACGACCTCTCCACGGTGTGCGAGGAAACGCTCGCGCCACGCCTTTAACGTCTCGGCATAATGCAACTGAAGGACTTCGATGTCGCTGACGATTAGATGTGCGCGTTCGATGGCGGGCAACACCTCGGAGAGCGCGGGGATGTAGCCGCCCGGGAAGATGTAT
Organism: Xanthobacteraceae bacterium; assembly: GCA_030039655.1. The sequence goes on from JASHVC010000623.1 coordinate 2,650, forward strand.
TTGGCGAGCCAGGGATTGGTGATCCCCGGCGTGCTCTTACGGCCGATCGAGTGCAAGAGCATGACGCCGTCTTCCTCGAGAAGATGCGCGCACTTGTCGAAGAACGTATCGTAAAAGCCCACGCCAACGTGTTCGAACATACCCACGGACACAATCCGGTCGAAGCGCCCCTCCACATCGCGATAGTCGATCAGCCTAAAAGCGGTGTCTCGCGTTTGGCCACGCTCGGCCGCCCGGTTTTGCGCGCGTCGGTATTGTTCCTCGGAAAGCGTGATGCCCGTTACGTGGGCGCCGCAAATCTCGGCGAAGTAGAGGGCCAGTCCGCCCCAGCCGCAGCCAATGTCCAGCACGTTTGCACCAGGCTCAAGCCGAAGCTTCGCGGCAAGGTGCCGTTTCTTGGCGAGCTGGGCATCGTCGAGCGACTGGTCGGCGGATTCGAAATACGCGCAGCTGTATTGTTGATCGCCGTCGAGAAAAAGCGAGTAGAGCCTGCCGTCGAGGTCGTAGTGGTGGGCGACATTTCGCCGCGCACGCGAGCGTAGGTTCAATTGTTGCAGGCGGCGGAACAGGTACCGCGCCAGCCGTGGCGGCCAGGCCCAATCGGGCCCCGCGCTCGAGTCCTGCTGGAACAGGATGGCGAGCACGTCGGCTATTGAGCCACGCTCGACCACAAAAGTGCCGTCCATATAGGCTTCGCCGAGCTTGAGCTCAGGATCGAACAGCACCGCGCGTTGCGCGCCCGCTGTGGTAAAACGCACTGCCACCGGCGGACCGCAACCGTCGCCGAAAGCATATGAATTCCCGGCCGCTGTTGTGACCTTGAGAGATCCTCGCCGGATATACCGGCCTAAGAACGCCTCCAATAATCGCTCCACCCCCGCCTCCACGCACTACAGAGGCCGCCTTGCGCAAGACGCTGGGATCGGTGCCGTACCGCCTTGGTCAGGCTTGCAACCGCGTGCGGTCGCCCGTCGAAACCTTGCGCCAGCGGGTCTGGTTGCCTGCCGTTATTAAAACAAAATCATCCTTAACGAGCAATGAGAGTTTGC
>JASHVC010000624.1 GCA_030039655.1 Xanthobacteraceae bacterium
GCAGAAAATCAGAATCACCGGTCCAGTAGTCGTCACCGCGAACCGCGTCGGTGATGGCGCCGTTGTTTACCGCCGCGCTGACGGTGGCTGGACCACCCAACTCGCCGACGCCGCAGTGACGACGAACGCAACGGCTGCGCGTGAGCTGATCAAGGAAGCCACGGCGGATGACCTGCGCGCGGTCGGTCCTTACATAGCCCCGGTCGAGCTTACGGCGGCAGGAGAGCTATTGCCCGGCAACCTGCGCGAGGCGATCCGGCTCGGCGGTCCCACGATTGACCTGCCGGTGACATTCGGCATCTAAGGCTGACTGCGGAAACCGCATGTACGTTTACGATGCATTCGACCGGACGCTGGTCGCCGAGCGCGTCGCGGAATTTCGCGACCAGGTCGGGCGCCGCCTGTCAGGCGAATTGACGGAAGAGGAATTCAAGCCGCTGCGGCTGATGAATGGCGTGTATCTCCAGCTGCACGCCTACATGCTGCGTATTGCGATTCCCTACGGAACCTTGTCGTCGGCGCAGCTGCGCAAGCTTGCGGACGTGGCGCGCAAATACGATCGCGGTTACGGCCACTTCACCACGCGGCAAAACCTGCAGTTTCATTGGATCAAGCTTGAAGAGCTTCCGGATGCCATGGCCGCTCTCGCCGAAGCCGGAATGCACGGCATGCAGACGAGCGGCAATTGCGTGCGCAACATTACGACCGACCAATGGGCCGGCGTCGCTCCCGACGAGCTTGAAGATCCGCGCATCTGGGCGGAGCTGATCCGGCAGCACGTTACGCTGCATCCCGAATTTTCGTTCATGCCGCGCAAATTCAAGATCGCGGTGGGCGCGTCGCTTCACGATCGTGCGGCGCTGCGCATCCACGACCTAGCGCTGCGGCTGCACCGCAACGGCGCCGGCGAAAGCGGCTTCGAGGTCATGGTGGGCGGTGGGCTTGGCCGCACACCTTTCTTGGCCAAAACCATCAAGCCGTTTCTGCCGACGCGCGATGTGCTCAGCTACGTTGAGGCTGTTCTGCGCACCTACAATCAGTTTGGCCGCCGCGACAACATTTATAAGGCGCGCATCAAGATCCTGGTGCACGAGCTTGGCGCCGAGGCCTTTGCCAAGGAGGTCGAAACCGAATGGCAGAGTATCAAGGATGGGGCGCTGGCGCTCGACCCTGCGGCTGTATCTGAAATCTCCGGCCGCTTCGTATATCCAGGCTATGAGCGGCTCGAAGACGGTCCGCCCAACCTCGCCCAGGCTCGCCGCTCTGATGCGCGTTTTGACGCCTGGGTAGGCAACGCGGTCGCTAATCACAAGGTCCCGGGTTACGCCATCGTCACGTTGTCGCTGAAACCCGAAGGCGGCACGCCCGGCGACGCCACCGCCGCGCAAATGGACGCCATCGCCGATCTCGCCGACCGTTACTCTTTTGGGGAAGCCCGCGTCGGCCACGAACAGAACTTGACGCTGCCGCACGTCGCGCAGCGCGACCTGCCGGATTTGTGGCGCGCGCTTGATGCGGCTGGCGTGGCAACGCCGAATGTCGGACTGATCTCCGATATCATTTCCTGCCCCGGCCTCGATTATTGCAGCTTGGCGAATGCGCGCTCAATTCCGATCGCTCAGGAAATTACCAAGCGGTTCAGCAAGCTCGATCTGCAGCGCGACCTGGGCCGGTTGCACATCAACATCTCAGGCTGCATCAATGCCTGCGGCCATCATCACGTCGGCCACATCGGCATTCTGGGGGTCGAGAAGAACGGCGAGGAGTTCTATCAGATCACCCTCGGCGGCAAGGCTGATAGCGATGCCAAACTCGGCGCGCTGATCGGCCCGGCTGTGCCGTACACGAAGGTCGCGGACGTCGTGGAAGACATTGCGGAGGCCTACCTCGAACTGCGAGAGCGGCCAGATGAATTGTTCATCGACACCGTCAAACGACTCGGTGTCGAGCCGTTTAGGGAGCGCGTCTATGCCGCTGGTTGAAAACGGCCGCATCGTCGAAGACCGTTACGCCCGAATTCTCGATGACGCGCCCGTACCGGATCGGGTGCCCGTTATCGTGCCCGCCAACCGGTTGTTGGCGGATGCGCACGAGCTTATCCGTCGTGACGGGTCGCTTGGCGTTGTGTGGCCGAACGATCGACGCGTGGCCGAACTGGAGCCATGGCTCGGCCATCTCGCGCTTATCGCGCTGGTCTTTCCCAAGTTCCGCGACGGCCGCGCTTATAGCCAGGCACGGTTGCTGCGCGAGACCTACGGTTTTCGCGGTACGCTGCGCGCGACCGGCGACGTCCTGCGCGATCAGTTCAATTTCCTCGTGCGCGCCGGTTTCGATTCCTTCGAGGTGAAAAAGCTGGCGGACGCAAAGGTCTTTGCGGAGGTTTTGGGCCGCTACAGCGTGCACTACCAACCGGGTGCGGATGGCCGGGCTCCGGCCTTGCGGCGGCGGCTGCAGAGCGGCGCCGCACCGAAGGTCCGCGAGACCGTCTGAACCGGCGCGTTCGGCGCCTAGTGTACGCCAGCGGCAAGCTGGTATGGTGCGCCTCGGATCTAACGCGAGGACACCATGACACCCGTCGTTGCAGTGATCGCGCCCGGTATGATGGGCGCAGCGGTCGGAAAGAGACTCGTCGATAACGGGGTCAAGGTCCTCACGTCGCTCACGGGGCGCAGCGGCGAAACCGCGGCGCGCGCCAAGTCCGCCGGTATGATGACGGCGACCGACGAAGAGATCGCGGGCACGGACTTCATCCTCTCCATTTTGCCGCCAGGCGACGCGGTAGTGCTAGCCGAGCGCTTTGTGCCCGCGTTGAAGGCCAGCAACAGCAAGCCGGTCTATGTCGATTGTAACGCCATCAACCCGGTCACCGTCGATCGTGTGGCGGCGGCGCTAGCGCCGACCGATTGCCCATTCGTCGATTCGGGCATCATTGGATCGCCGCCGAAGCCGGGGGACGCTGGGCCTCGTTTCTATGCTTCCGGTCCGGAAGCGCCGCGCTTCGCGACGCTGCGCCAATACGGCCTCGATATTCGCGTGCTCGACGGCAAGATGAGCGCGGCCTCGGCGCTGAAAATGTCTTACGCGGGCATCACCAAGGGCACGCAGGCGATCGGGGCGGCTATGATGCTGGCGGCGTGCCGCGCCGGCTCTGCCGATGCGCTGTTCGCCGAGTTGAGTTCCAGCCAGAAGGAAATGTTCGCCTGGTTCAAGCGCGGCTTGGCACTGATGCCGCCGAAAGCCTACCGCTGGATTGCCGAGATGCACGAGATCGCGGGCTTCGTCGGCGACGATCCTGCTGCCAGCGAGCTCTACGAGGGCGCGGCGCATTTCTATGAGCGTATCGCCGAGGATTTCGATACCAATAAAAGTGACGTCGCCGCGCTCACCGCGTTTTTGAACAAAGGCTCTTCCAGCAACTAGCGGGTGGTTTTAGCGGTTGAGCCAGCGGCGGGCGAAACCGAGCAGCCCTTGGGGCAGGAAAATGATCATGGCGATGAACACGATCCCGAGCGGGATCAGGTAGGGGAACTGGTCACCGAACAGCCGCGACAAGAGTTCGCGCGCGAGCTGGAAGAACCCGGCCCCGACGATCGGTCCCACCAGCGTGCCGATGCCGCCGATCACGTTGTAGATCACCGTCTCGCCGGAGGTGAGGAAGAAGACGAAGTTCGGCGCGGCGAATTCGTTCTGGACCGCATAAAGCACACCAGCCAGTCCGGCAAACAGTCCCGAGAACATCACCGCGACCATCTTGTAGCGCGCTACCGAATAGCCGATGGCGCGGGTGCGCGGCTCGTTTTCCCGGATCGATTGCAGCACCATGCCGAACGGCGATTGGGTGACGCGGCGCAGGAACAGGTACGATCCGGCCACCACCGCAAGCACGAACCAGTGCAGCGTCGTCGAAGTGAAGCGAACATTAAAGAGGAACGGGATGGCCAGATGTGGGCGGGTGAAAATCAGCCCGTTTTCGCCACCGGTGACGTTCGTCCAGGTAAAGATGATGACGTAGAATATCTGGCTGAAGATCAACGTCGTGATCGCAAAATAGATGTCGCACAGCCGCGTCGAGAAATAAGCGACGAAAAGCGCCGCGATGCCAGCGCCGGCCAGTCCGAACATGATCGCTAGCCACAGATTCGCGGTCTGCGGTTTCACCAGCGCCGCAGCGGCGCCGTACATGCCGAGCCCGAAAAAGGCGGAATGGCCGAACGACACCATGCCGGTGTAGCCGATCAAGAGATCGGAGGACATGGCCAGCAGGCCCCAGATCAGACTTTCAGTGAGGAAGCGACGCCAAAATTCCGGCAGCAGCAGCGGTGCAGCGATCAGTACCGCCATGATCACGCAAAAGCCGATCCAGAATACCGCAGTGTGGCTCAGCCGGGTCTTGCCGATCTGCATCGGCTTGTCGAGCGGCGCGGTTGTCATTTTGGGGTCGCCACGAACAAGCCGGTGGGGCGGAATAGCAGGGTAAGTATCAGCACGACAAACGACACGATCACTGCTTGTGACGGATCGAGCCAGATCGCGGCGTACGATTCCAGGAGGCTGATAAAGATCGCCGCAAGAATCGAGCCGCCGAGATTTCCCATGCCGCCGACCACGACGACGATGAAGGCTTTGAGCACCCAGTCGAGGCCCATGCTGTGATCGACGCCGGTGGTCGGGCCAAACAACACCCCACTCGCTGCCGCCATTGCCGAGCCAATGGCGAAGACGCCGGTGTAGACAAGCGGCACCGGTATGCCCATGGCCTGCGCCATCACGCGGTCCTGTGCGGTGGCTCTGATCCAGACGCCGAACTTGCTGTATTTGAGGAAGAGATAAAAGCCGCCAATGATCACTGCCGACAGCAGCGCGATGACGATCCGGTACCAGGGATAATGCAGATAGAAAAGCGTGAATGAGCTCGACATCGGGTCGGGAATCTTGCGCGACACCGGCCCGAACTGCCAAAGCGCATAATTCTGCAGCACCAGCGAAATGCCGAACGTGGCGAGGATCGTGTTGAGGGGATCGCGCCCGATCAATGGCCGTAACGTCAAGATCTGCAGCGCTGCGCCGAAAATTCCGACGATCAGCGCCGATACGATCAGCCCGAGCCAGAAATTACCGGTGGTGGCGATGACGACCACGCCCACATAGGCGCCGAGCATGAACAGCTCGCCGTGGGCGAAATTGACGACGTCCATGATGCCGAAGATCAGCGTCAGTCCCGAAGCGATCAGAGCCAAAATCATGCCGGTGACGACGCCGTTGATCGTCTGGATGATGATGAGGTCCAGTGGAATTGAGTGAAGGAAATTGGCGACCGCGTTCATCGCTGCTCACAGCCCGAGATATTGCTTGATGACGGGGTGGTGCACGTCGATTTCGCTCGCGGCGCAATGGTGGCGCACGCTGCCTTTCTCCATGATGTAGACGCGCTGGCTTGCTTCCAGCGTCAGCGGCACGTTCTGCTCGACCAGAAGAATGGCGACGCCGTCGTTGTGCAGGACCTCAATGATCTGCCGGATTTGCGACACCATGCGGGGCATCAGGCCCTCGGTCGGTTCGTCGAGCAGAATGATCTTGGGCTCGAGCACCATGGCGCGCGCGATGGCGAGCATTTGCTGCTCGCCGCCTGACAGCGTGCCGCCGGCCTGGCTGCGCCGCTCCGCCAGTACGGGAAAGTAGGTGAACACCTTTTCGAGCAGCGTCCGCCGCCGATCGTCGGTCACGCCGCCGCGGTCGAGTCCCGTACGCAGGTTCTCCATGACCGTCAGCAGCCGGAAAATGCGGCGATCTTCCGGGACGTAG
>JASHVC010000625.1 GCA_030039655.1 Xanthobacteraceae bacterium
ATAGATCAGATAAGTGACGGCCTGAATCGCCTTCGGCATCTGGTCGATCGGAAAGATATAGCCCGAGAGCAGCGTGGTGGGCAGCATCGTCACCAACAACGCGATCTGGCTGGCGCCGACCTGACTGCGGATCAGGACCGACATCAGATACCCGATGCTGAGAACAACGAAGAGGAACAGCGACGTGGTGACGAACAACGCGAAAAGCGTACCGCGATACGGCACGCCGAACCAGAACGCCGCAAGCACCAGGCAAAAGGCGGCATCGAGCCAGCCGAGCACCAGATAAGGCGCCAGCTTGCCGAACATCAACTCAATCGGCTTCACCGGCGTGGAGATCAGAAGCTCCATGGTGCCGCGCTCCCACTCGCGCGAAATGGTTAGCGAGGTAAGCTGGGCACCGACCAGCGCCATGATGACGGCAACAAGACCCGGAATGATAAAGTTGCGGCTCTCCAGATCCTCGTTAAACCAAACGCGCGATTGCAGCACCATGGATTGGCTCTGTTGCAGCGTCCGGCCCTGCCAATCCGATCTATGCAACTGTACCTCGCTCGAGAAGTCGTCCACCACGGCGCTCGCGTAGCCAAACGCAATATTGGCCGTATTGTCGTCGCTGCCATCGAGGATGGCCTGGACAGACGCCGTTCCGCTGTCGCTCAGACGTTGAGAAAAATCTGGCGGCACGACAATGGCGAGACCGCAAGTTGCATCATCAATAGCGACCGCCAATTCTAGATAGCTTTGGACATTACGGACGACGGCAAAATATTGCGACGCCTGAAAATGCTTGAACAACGCCTGGCTGAGTTGGCTGCCTTCACGGTCGAAGGTGCAAAGCGGCATGTGCCTGAGGTCGAGATTGACACCGTAGCCAAGCAGGAACATCTGGGTGAACGGCAGCAACAGCGCGATCATCAGGCTGCGCGGATCGCGCCAGATTTGCAGAATTTCCTTGACGGCAATGGCCTTGATCCGGCGAAACTTCATGCTGCCTGCCTCCGCTTATCCGTGTCAGCGGCGATGAGCTGGACGAAGACGTCTTCGAGCGACGGGTGAATGCGCTCAAGACGGCTGGGCCGCAGATTCTTCTCCTCCAGATACTTCGGTAAGGCGACGAGGCTTTGCTCTGCGTTCTGCACGAGCACGTGCAGCGCATTGCGGAAGACCGAACAATCGATGACTCCAGGAGCGTCCTGGAGTGCCACCAGCGCCGGGCCAAGGCTTTCGCATTCGAGCGACAAAAGCTCGCCGCCGAGAGCGGTACGCTTGAGCTCCTCGGGACTGCCCATGGCGATGAGCTGGCCTTGATTGATCAAAGCAGCGCGATGGCAATATTCAGCCTCATCCATGTAGTGGGTCGAGACCAGCACGGTGACGCCGTCGGCGGCGAGCGTGTGGATGAGGTCCCAGAACCGGCGCCGCGACTTCGGTTCGACGCCCGATGTCGGCTCGTCGAGGAAGAGAATGGGCGGGCGGTGGAGCACCGCGCAGCCGAGCGCGAGGCGCTGCTGCCAGCCGCCGGCGAGCGTGGCGACCAGGGCCTTTTCGCGCCCGGCGAGTCCGGCCATGTCGACGGCAAAGCGCATTCGCTCAGCAAGTTCGCTCTGCGGGACGTGGTAGATGCCGCCGAAAAAGCGCAGGTTTTCCTCGACCGTGAGATCGCGGTAGAGCGAAAATTTCTGCGACATATAGCCGATGCGCTCGCGAACCCGTTCCGGATCACGCGCCACATCGATACCGGCCACCAGGGCACGGCCGCCGGTCGGCCGCAACAAGCCGCAGAGAATGCGAATGATCGTCGATTTTCCGGCTCCGTTCGGACCGAGGAAGCCAACCACCTCCCCTCGCGCAATGCGGAAATTCACGTGATCGACCGCAACGAAGTTGCCGAAGCGCTTGACGAGCTCCTTGGCGATGACCTGCGGCTCGTCGTTCATGGCGCGGCGCCTTCGCTCGCCAGCAGCGCAACGAATACGTCCTCGATGCTTGGTTCCCCAACGACGATATTGGCGAACGGAACATTGGCCCGTTGCAAGGCATCGCGCAGTGCAGGAATGCGCGATCGAGCGTCATCGACCACGGCGTGGACGCCGTCGCCGACTAGAATGAGATTGCTCACCCCGGCCAATCCGCCGATAGCGGAGCGCACGTCACGGCCGGCGGAAGACGAAATGATGATCAGCGTTCCCGGCATGCGCTGCTTGAGCGCGGGGGGCGTATCGCAATACAGCACCTTGCCGTTGTTCAGGAGCGCCAGGCGGTTACAGCGCTCAGCCTCGTCGAGGTAGGCCGTGCTGATCAGGATGGTGACGCCTTCGTCGCGCAAATTATAAAGAATACGCCAGAAATCTCGGCGCGACACCGGATCAACGCCGGTCGTCGGCTCATCAAGGAGAAGGATCTTCGGCGTATGAACTAACGCGCAGGTCAATCCCAGCTTCTGCTTCATGCCGCCCGAGAGCTGGCCGGCCAGGCGCGTTCGGAATTGGCTCATCCCCGATGCGGCGAGCAGCCGGTCGGCTCGCTCGTCGCGAACGTTCGCCGCCACTTCGAACAAGTCGGCATAAAAACGAATGTTCTCGTCGACGGTCAGGTCTTCGTACAGACCGAACCGTTGCGGCATGTAACTGATGTGCTGCTTGCCTTCCTCCGGATCGGCCACGACGTCGATGCCGTCGATGACGATCTTGCCATCATCCGGCGGCAACACGCCTGCCAGCATGCGCATGGTTGTTGTCTTCCCCGCGCCATCAGGACCCACCAGCCCGAAAATTTCGCCTTGGCGGACCGAGAAGCTGAGACCATCCACGGCCGCAATCTCGGCAAACCGCTTGGTCAACTCGTTGGCGCCGACGACAGTCTCGGCGAGGCTGCTCATGATTTGCCCGCCCGAAGGGCTTTGAGCACCGCGTCCGCCGGCATGCCGGGAACGAGTTCATGGGTCGGATTTTCGATATCGATGCGTATGCGATAGACTAGCGTGACGCGCTCGGCGTGCGTCTCAACGCTTTTCGGCGTGAACTCGGCGTTGGCGGAAATGAAGGACACGCGGCCCTTATAGGTCTTTCCCGGATATGTGTCGGTGGTGACTGCCGTTTCCTCGTCATAGCGGACTTTGCCGATATCGGTCTCATTGATGTAAGCGCGCAACCAGACGTGATCCAGATCGGCTAGCGTGACCGCCGGCGTGCCCGGCACCATGATCTCGCCCAGCTCTGCCTGGCGGACCTGGATGACGCCCGAGAACGGCGCATGCAGAACCGTGTAACCGAGCACGATCTGCGACATTTTCAGAGTTTCTTCGGCACTGCGAATGGTGGCTGTGGCAAGCTCGACTTGCCGCTCGGCAGCGTTGCGCAACGCCTGGTCCCGCAGATGTGCGGCCGTTGATTGACGCAGCGCCGCGTAGGTTTGGTCGCGCTGCTCCACAGTACCGGAGCCCTGTTGCAACAGCTGCACCGCACGATTGTATTCCTGCTGCCTGAACTCCAGGTCGGCTTCATCACTTTCCACCGTCTGGCGCGCTGCTGCGAGATTCTGCTGCGCCGCGGCCAGTTGGCGCTGTTGCATGTCGAGCGCGGCAGCATTGATTGCCACTTGCTGCCGATAGTCGGAATCGTCCAACCGCGCGATCAGGGTACCGGCATCGACCCATTGTCCCTCGTCGAACGGAAGCTCGACGATCCGCGATTGCACGGTCTTAAAGCCCAGCACGCTCTGATGCGCCTCGATATTGCCGGAGACTAGGATGGTGGGCGCCAGTCGTGGTCCGGCAACCCAATCGTAAAGCGTGGCCCGCTCGAAATAGACCGCGGCGGCCGCGCCAACGATCACAAAAACGGCAACCCAAGTCTTGGGTTTCCAACTCTTGGGTTTCATCCAACTTCGTGCAAGCGTTGCGACTTTCAATCGAGGAGTAAGCGGCGCATGCATTGCATTGCTTCCTATTTCGTATAGCGGCAGCCCTTCCTACCCCGCAAGCGGCCGCCCTTCTTTGATCCATGTCAGAACGTGGCGGGCATCTCCTTTGCGATCACCGCTTTCCGCCCATGCAAGCTGAGCTGGATAAGATTGACTTGGATCAAGGCCGGGCAATTGCAGAACGTCATAGTAATATTATCAAAATCGAACCAAGGTGGAGGCCAAGTGTGCAGCGTGATTTATCACGACGCTCGTTCGTTCGTGGCTCTGCCCTGACAGCAGTTGGAGCCACTATGGCGAGCACGACGGCTACGACAACGGCGCGGGCTCAGGGAGTTGACAAGCCCGATGGTATACAGACTGTCTCCATTATCCTGAGAGTCAATGGCGCAACCAGAACGATCCGTGTCGAGCCCCGAATGACGTTGGCCGAGGCGTTGCGCGGCCCGATGGGACTGACGGGGACTAAAATCGCTTGCAATCGCGGTGCCTGTTCCGCCTGCACGGTCTGGCTGGATGGGTTGCCAATCTGCTCGTGCATGATGCTCGCCGTTGACGTCGGCGAGCGCAATATTACCACGATCGAGGGCCTAGCGCACGGCGACACGCTGCATCCGGTGCAGCAGGCCTTTATTGACCATGACGCATTGCAGTGCGGCTTCTGCACGCCGGGTATGATCATGAGCTGTGCCGCACTTCTTGAACGTAATGCGAATCCAAGCACTGACGATGTGCGCACGGCGATCAGCGGCCACCTATGCCGTTGCGGCACTTATCCGCACGTCGTTTCCGCTACCCTCGACGCCGCCAAGGCGCGTAGGACATGAGCATGGCGAAGGAACAGAACTCGCGCACGGAGATACTCTCCTACGGGATCGCCAGTGTCGGTCTCGGTACGGTGGAACGTCAGGTGCCCACGGATGAGCCTCCGCCGCTGCCTCCCAACAGCAACCTCGCTGTCATCGGCAAGTCATTCCCACGACCGAATGGGCGGGCCAAAGTCACCGGTGCGACTCGCTTCACGGTCGATATTTCCCTTCCGAATATGCTGCACGCGCGCGTGCTGCGCTCACCATTGCCGCATGCGGTGGTCCGATCGATCGACCTTTCGGCGGCGACGAGTCATCCCGGCGTTCACGCCGTTCTGCCGATTGCCGATCCGGCCAATCCGAAAAGTGCAAAATTGCGGTATGTGGGCGCGCCGGTGGCCGCTGTTGCCGCTGTCTCAATATCGGCCGCCGAACAAGCCTTACGGCTCATTCGTGTTGATTACCAATCCCTGCCATTCGTCGCTGACATCACCAATGCGCGCGATCCAGCCTCGCCACTGGTGCATGACCATACAACGGCGCCAGCAGGACATCCGTCCGGCTTCCCAGCCGCGGCCAACTTGCCGCTGAATGGCAACGTTCGCGGCCCGGCGATCGCCAAGCGCGGCGAGGTGAGCGGAGGATTTGCCGAAGCCGACGCGGTGGTTGAAGCCGAGTACAGTACCCACGTGCAGACCCACTGCTGTCTTGAACCACACGCGATAGTCGCTGATTGGCGTGGCGACGGGGTCACGGTCTACATGTCGACACAGTTCACCGCTGGCGTTCGACACGAGATTGCGGAAGAGTTTGGGCTGTCGCTGAGCCGCGTTCGTGTCGTTGTCGATGCCATGGGTGGGGGCTTTGGTTCGAAATCCTCGCTCGGCAACTACGGTCGCATCGCCATTGAACTGTCACGGCGCGCGCATGCCCCGGTGCGCCTTTTCCTTGACCGCGAAGAGGAACAGATGGACGCGGGCAATAGGCCCGGAACATGGCAGCGGTTGAGCGTCGGCGCCAAACGCGACGGTTCGCTGACGGCGATATCTCTTGTCAGTTACGGGACCGCAGGCATTGGGCTCGGTGCCGGTGTCGGCAACAACGCCGAGGCGCTTTACTCTTGTCCAAACTTTGAAGGCGCCCAGCACGACGTATTCATTAACGCGGGGCCGGGTTGCGCGATGCGCGGGCCGGGCAATACGCCGGGCGCATTCGGGCTCGAACAAACGATTGATGAATTGGCCGAGCGACTAAATATCGACCCTGTCGCTTTGCGCGATCGTATCGATCCGAGCGCGGTGCGGCGCGAGGAGCGCCGCATTGGCGCCGAGCGTATTGCATGGCACCGTCGACATTCGCCCGGCGCCGATCCAGGGCCGATCAAGCGCGGCCTCGGCGTGGCGCAGTCGCTTTGGGGCGCCAACGTGCAGACCAACGCGGGGTGTGAAGTGCGCGTGATGCGCGACGGCTCGGTAGAGGTACTGTCAAGTGTTCAAGACATCGGCACCGGCATTACGACCGTTCTCGCCCAAACCGTTGCGGAGGTACTGGGGCTGCGCCCCGATCAGATCACGGTGCGCATCGGCGATACCGAGTTTCCTCCGGGAGGACCATCGTACGGCAGCCGCACAACCGCGTCAGTCACCCCACCAGCTCGCACCGCCGCTTGGCGCGTGCAGCAGGAGCTGTTTCGCGAGGCCGGGCTTACCCTTAACGCTGCGCCCAAGGAACTAATTGCGCGTGAGGGAAAGATCCTCGTCCACGACGATCCGAGTCGGTTTTTGAGTTTCAAGGATGCGGCTGCTCGCTTGCGAACCGATCGCATAGCGGCCTTAGCCTCACGTACCGACGACTATGCGGGATTTCGCCGACGTATGCAGGACGCGGCGTTGGCACAGCAGGATTTAGGCGGAGTCCAATTTGCCGAAGTAGTCGTCGATACCGAGACCGGCATCGTCCGTGTGGAGCGTATCGTCGCGGTTCAAGATTGCGGCCGGCCGATGAATCCTAGGCAGATTGAAAGTCAGGTGCAAGGCGGCGTGCTGATGGGAATTTCGTACGCGCTGTTTGAAAACCGCATTCTCGACGAACAGACCGGCCGAATGGTCAACCCGAATTTGGAGCAATACAAGATTGTCGGTCCGCGCGAGACGCCTGCCATCGACGTCGTCGTGCTGGAGAACTACCAGGGACAGAGTGCAACGGACGCCTACGGAATCGCCGAACCGGCCAACATTGCCACCGCACCGGCAATCGCCAATGCCGTCTACAACGCAATCGGCGCGCGCTTGCGCAGTCTGCCTATGACGCCAGCGGCTGTCCTTGCTGCGCTCGGCAAAGTCCCTCTGAGGAGTTGAAGCCGTGAACCGATTTGCAATAACCAACGCCAAGACAGTCGTGGAAGCAGCAGCCGCAGCGTCGGCGACAGTGGCGCACGCGATGACGACGGCAACGGATGGCGTGGGGCGCAGCGATTTGTCCGTTGTCAAAGCCGGCGGCATCGATCTCCTCGACCTTCTCAAAGATGGTCTCTTGGCTCCCCAGCGAGTCGTAAACCTGAACGATGTACCCGGGCTCCGCGAAATCGTCGAGGAGGAAGACGGCGGCGTGCGGGTCGGGTCGATGGCAACGCTGGCCGCACTCGCGGAGCACCCCATCGTGCGCGAACGCTATCCGGCCCTCGCCGGGGCGGTGACTGGGTCGGCCAGTCCGCAAATCCGCAATGTCGCATCACTCGGCGGTAACCTGCTGCAACGGCCGCGCTGCTGGTATTTCCGCTCGCACGCCTTTCATTGCCTGCGCAAAGGTGGCGGCCATTGTTTTGCGATCACCGGCGAAAACCAGTACCACGCAATTTTCAACAATATGCCATGCGCGATCGTTCACCCTTCCACGGCGGCCACAGTCCTAGTGGCATTGGGCGCGACCGTGGAGCTTACCAACGCCGCTGACGATAAACGCCAATTGTTGCTGGAAGATTTTTTCATTCCGGTCGAGCGCGACCTGCAGCGCGAAAACGACCTGAAGCCGCAAGAGATCTTAACGGCAATCTGCCTACCAAAAATATCCGCGAGCCTGCGCATGGCCCATATCAAGCAAGGTGAAAAGGATTCATTCGACTGGCCGCTCGCCGACGTGGCGGCCGTACTTGACTTCAGCTCCGACGGCACGTGCACACGAGCGGACGTCATTCTAGGCGCAGCAGCGCCGGTCCCACTTCGCGCGAAGTCGGCCGAGGCTGCACTCATCGGCAAACGCGTAGATGAAAATGCTGCGGCGGTCGCCGGACACGCCGCGCTCGACGGCGCCACTCCTCTGAGCAAGAACGCCTATAAGTTACCCTTATTTGAGACGCTCGTTCGGCGCGCGATCCTTAAGGCTGTCGCTTAACGGGTATCTGGTTTTGGACGAATTGATATTCTGGTAAGCCTCAGTCCAACCAAACTGAGCAACCTTGCGTCGGCAATTCAACGATAGGCTCCCCGGGCGACCCATTCGTCTGCGACCTTGACGTAGGACCGCTTCACTGCGGCCCAAGCTATGCGATGCGCGGCTTCTTCCTGCCGTCCCTCACCAGCGTGCGCGGCATATGCGTGATTGAAAGCTTCGCGGTATATATCTTGCGCATGTTCGGGTAAATGATTCCTGACCGAAGACGGCAATTCAAAATTCGTTCGATACGGCATGATCTACCCCGCATCCCGCTTGACGGCGGCTCTTCAGCCTAAAAGATGCTGCTCGATGTCGGCCACAGGATGTCTGGTGAGATCCTTTTCAACTTCCGCGATGATTCGCTTCTTGACATCGGCGTGAAAAGCTTTCCGCAGATCTGAAAGAGTGCGCGCTGGGGCGACAACGATGATTGCCTCGACTTTTTTCGCACGAACAAGGCTTTCGATGGCAGACGCCACACGTCGAGCAAAGCGATGTTTTTCAAGTTCGTGCCAATCCGTTGGCTCCATGCTGGCGCGGCGGTTCGTGTGGGCACGTTTAAAGGTGCGTCCGGGCCGGTCCGCGCCCTGTTCATGAGTTGCTGGGTTGTCATCGGTTAACACCACCTCGGCAGCTAGATTCGGAGCCTGGGCGTCGCCAATGTTGCGCAAAAACAGCGCTTTCCTACCGTCTCCGACAAAAACCAGGGCATCACGAGGAATGTTCATGCTGCACTCCACGGTCGTGTCTAACGTAGTCAATCATGACCTCGAGGGATTGAATCGCGGGCTCACGGGTCATGGATTGATCCAGTGGATTTCAGGCTGTTTGCGCGGGACAGCTGCAGGACTTGACTTCGGATGCCCGACAATGATCGGCGCCACGGGCTTATAGGCTAGCGGCAGATTGAGGGCCGCCTTTCCTTCGGGGGTGCCAAGCCATCCTTGGGCAAAGCCTATCCAGCAAGTCCCTAAACCGGCGGCAGCCGCTAAAAGCATAAGGTTTTCCGCAGCAAGTGCGCAGTCCTCGACCGCCCAGGGAATTTCCGCTGCACTACAGATCACAACGAGCGCCGGCGCGTGATAGGAGATGTCAAAGCTTGGATCGTTCAGGATCTGCTCGAAGTGATGGGAAACCAGGCCGATCGGTGAGCTTTTCAGCATATAGGCCTTGGCTTCACGCGAAACCTTGCCAAGCACTGCCTTGTTGCGGACGACGCAAAATGTCCACGGCTGCTGATTGACCGCACTTGGGGCCTGCACGACGGCATCAATCAGCTCGCGAAGTGTTTTCTCATCGACCGGCTCGGCTGTGAACTCCCGTGTTGCGCGGCGCGAATAGATCGCTTCTTTTAATTCCATTCTCGCCTCCCCGATTCGTTGCGTCTCTTTTAAATTGCCTTAGGAGCTACGTGGGAGCGGGCTGCCGCTCCCACGTAAAGGCTTATGAGGACACGCCGACGGCGAGGGAGGCCTCGGCGCGTTCGACGAAGTCGCGGCTGATGCTCTTAATGTTGGGCGTACCGGCCAGCCGCATTACCATATTCAGTTCGTTTTTCAGATGAGTATGCACGACTTCCACGCCCTGAGCACCGCCAAGCGCCGAGCCGTAGAGCGTAGGACGGCCGATCGCGACCGAACTCGCACCCAATGCTAGGGCGCGGAACACATCCTGGCCACGGAAGATGCCTCCGTCGATAATGATTGGAACGCGACCTTTCACAGCTGCAGCGACACCGGGCAGCGTCGTCATCGGCGCCGGCGAATTGTCCAGCTGCCGGCCCCCGTGGTTTGACAGCCAGACCGCCGAAACCCCATGCTGGAGTGCCTGCTGCGCCTGTCTCGGCGACATTATGCTCTTGATGATGACCGGCAGACTCGATTCCTGCCGGGCAAAATCGACATCGCTCCAGGACATGTCTCCCTTCATATCCATGGCGTTTCCGGTGCTGCCGGCCGTCTTAGGAACATTGCCCATACTTAAGTTCGGCAACGCTGCACCTTGTAGCCGCATCGAACGCTCGCGGTTACTTGTCACGTCAACGTCAGCAGTGACGATGATCGCCTTGTAGCCCGCGGCTTTGGCGCGTTGCAGCAGTTCGCGGGCAAATCCACGGTCACGTGGAATGTAAAGCTGGAACCACTTTGGGCCGTCGCTTACGGCAGCCAGCGTTTCCAGGCTTTGCTGCGATACAGAGCTCACGCAATACAGGGTGCCGGCCGCAGCCGCACCCTTGACATTCGGAATGTCACCCTGCGCATGCACCGACCCTTGGTTGCCCATGGGCGCAGTAATGACCGGATAGGAAATCTTGCTCCCGAGAATCGTCGTCGTTGTATCGGCGCTGCCTGTGCCGTTCATGAAATCGCCGTTGATAACCCAGCGATCAAACGCGGCCATGTTCTCGCGCATCGTCCATTCGTCACCGGCACCGCCGGAGACGTAGGCAAAGCCGAATGGCGCCATAACCTTTTGTGCTTGGGCCTCGAGATCGCGCAGCGTAACAATACTGATACGCTTCT
>JASHVC010000626.1 GCA_030039655.1 Xanthobacteraceae bacterium
AGTTCAGCAACACGCTGCGCTGGGTCTATAAGCTTGACCTTGCCGCGCAAGGCGTGCGTGATTGGATCGGCTTCTACTTACTAAAAATATTACGGTGGATAGATTTCGATCGCGGCATGAACTTCGCCGCCGCGGTGATGCGCAGAGTCGGGCTATACCTTCGCGGGCATCGCACGGCGCGCGCTAATTTGACCGCAGCTTATCCGGAAAAGTCGCCTGCCGAGATCGAGCAGATACTCACCGGCATGTGGGATAATCTTGCGCGGCTTGCCGTCGAGTACATCAATCTCGACAGCCTTTGCAAAGACGACCCCTGTCGCGACTCGAGTCGAGTCTTCTTCGCGCCCGGAACGTTGGAAAAAATAATTCGGATGCGCGATGACGGTAAACCGGCCGTTTTGTTCACCGCCCATCTGGCAAATTACGAAGTCGGCGCCATCACCTCGACACGGCAGGGCCTCGATATGGGGGTGCTATACCGCCGGCCGAACGTGGGCCCGATAGCCGAACACATCGTCAAGATGCGCGCGGATTCCATGGGTCACATCATCGCGGCCGGCCCGGATTCGGTCTGGCGAATCAAGGAAGCTCTGAAACATGGCAAGCACGTCGCCATGCTTCTCGATCAGCACTTTGCGCAAGGTGTCGAGGTGTCTTTTTTTGGTCGGCGTTGCATGGCGAATCCCATGGCCGCCCGGTTCGCCCAGTTGTTCAATTGCCCGGTCTATGGCGCGCGCTCGATCCGATTGCCGGGGAACCGAATTCGCTTCGAATTTACCGACGAGTTGAATCTTCCGCGCAGCCCAAACGGAAAGATCGACGTGCAAGGCGCGACGCAGATGATGACCTCAATGATCGAAGGTTGGGTTCGGGAATATCCAGAACAATGGTTCTGGCTGCATCGACGGTGGCGCTGACGGGTCCGCGCGATGGGCAAACCAGGCAAAGCCGAGAAAAAAGCGGCGCGCGGCGAGCGGCTGTCCGCGGCGCTACGGGAAAACCTTAAGCGACGCAAAGTGCAAGCACGCGCTCGTGCCACCGGAACGACGCCGGGAGACGATGCGGGCGCAGCCGCGCCGAAGAGCGAATCGGAGGTTCCCGACTTTCGCCGTAATCGGGGCAGCGACTAGTAAACAAAGCTTAGCCATAGACCGGCAACTGTGCGCGGCGCGCTTTGCGTCTGCGCCGTATCCGGTCCATAACGAACTGCCGTTTCTCCCTGGCCAACGGGAGATATGCGGGGCCGGTCCGGGGTGGACCGCAGGGGAAATTGATGGATCGCATTCGCATCGTGGGCGGACGCCGCCTTGACGGAACTATTCCGATTTCCGGCGCAAAGAACGCCACGCTGCCGCTGATGATCGCGAGCCTGCTCACCGAGCAGACACTGATTCTCGACAACGTGCCGCGGCTCGCCGATGTGGGGCTGCTGCAGCGCATCCTCGGCAATCACGGCGTCGACGTCATGGTGGGTGGCAAGCGGCCAGGCGAGACCGTCGATCACGGCCAGACGCTGCACATCTCTGCCGCCAACATCGTCGACACCACCGCGCCCTACGAGCTGGTGTCGAAAATGCGCGCGAGCTTCTGGGTCCTGGCGCCGCTGGTCGCGCGGATGGGCGAAGCGCGGGTGTCGATGCCGGGCGGCTGCGCCATCGGCACACGGCCGGTCGATCTGCTCATCATGGCCATGGAGCGGCTCGGCACCAAAATAGAGATCGACGGCGGCTATGTGGTGGCGCGCGCGCCGCGAGGACTTAAAGGCGGCGAGATCGTCTTCCCCAAAGTCACCGTCGGCGGAACGCACACGGCCATCATGGCGGCGTCGCTCGCCAACGGCACGACCGTCATCGAGAACGCGGCGCGCGAGCCGGAAATCGCCGACGTGGCCGATTGCCTCAACAAGATGGGCGCGCGCATTTCTGGCGCCGGAACGCGGCGCATCGTGATCGAGGGCGTCGCCAAACTCAACGGCGCGCGCCATGCGGTGTTGCCCGACCGCATCGAGACCGGCACGTACGCAATGGCGGTCGCCATGGCGGGCGGCGACGTCTTGCTGGAGAACACACGCGCTGATCTGTTGCAGGCCGCGCTTGACGTGCTGGAGCAAACCGGCGTCACCGTCACGCCCACCAACCAGGGCATCCGTGTCGCGCGCAACGGCGCCGACCTGAAACCAGTCGAGGTGACGACCGCGCCGTTTCCCGAATTTCCCACCGACCTGCAGGCGCAGCTCATGGCGCTGATGACACGGGCGAGCGGCACCTCGCACATCGTTGAGACTATCTTCGAAAACCGCTTCATGCACGTGCAGGAACTGGCCAGGCTCGGAGCCCGCATCCACCTCGAAGGCGAGCGGGCCACCATCGAAGGCGTGGATCGGCTCAAGGGCGCGCCCGTCATGGCGACCGACCTGCGTGCCTCGGTGTCGCTGGTGATCGCGGCGCTCGCCGCCGAGGGCGAAACCATCGTCAACCGCGTCTACCACCTCGACCGTGGCTTCGAACGGCTCGAGGACAAGCTCGGGCGCCGCGGCGCCGCCATCGAGCGGCTCGCGGGATAGTTTGCCGAGGGGCGCATAAGTGTCGCTGCGCATCGGCACGGCGGAAGCCAACAGCACGTTTCTCACTCAGGGCCAGGCGCTCAAGTCGGTGCTGGAACGCAACCCCGCGCTCGCGCCGGTCGATGTAAGCGTTTCCGCTACTGCCAGTGTCGAGAACGCCAACCGGCTCGCCGCCGATGACATCGACTTCGGCTTCATGGCATCGAACTGGATCGGCCGCGCCAAGAACGGCGAGCCGCCGTTTGCGCAAAAGATCGATCTGCGCATGGTGGCGCCGATGAATGCCGGCCCGCTGTTCTTCATCGCGCGCGCCGACAGCGATCTGCGCACCGTTACGGACGTTCGCGGGCGGCGTCTGGTGGTCGGACCGCAGCAAAGCGGTATGGTCCAACACGCACGCGTGATCCTCGGCGCGCTAGGCGTCGCGTTTTCCGACTTTGTTCCCGTTTATCTCGATTTCGCCGTGGGTGCCGATGCGCTCTCCGGCGGCGCAGCTGACGCGCAGCTGCAATGTCCGATCCCCAACGCTGTCATGACCGCGCTTGCCGAACGAACACAGCTGCGCGTGCTGCCCTACGGCCCTGGCGACCTGGAGAAAGTGCTGGGCGCCGTGCCATTCTATCGGCCGACCATTATGCGTAAAGGCGCGATCCGCGGCCTCGACGAGGACGTGGCGCAGGCCGCGGTCATCAACGTGCTGGTCACGCACGCGCGTGTGCCCGACGATCAGGTGCGCGACGTTGCGTCGGAAATTTACACTGCGCGCGAGGAACTGCCGCGTCGCAACGCGCTCTTCTCAGGAATTGGCGAACTATTCACGCCCTTGCGGTCCGATGGCGTCCACGCCCTCGAATTCGGCGGTGTGTCGCTGCATCCGGGCGCGGTTGCGGCCTATCGGGCTGCCGGACTGCTGGCGTGATCGCGCCAATCGCGCGCGTGTTTCAAGGAGAAATGAGCGGCCCCGCTGACCTAGGAGCTATACGCCGAGCTGCGGGGCCGCTCACCCGCGTCAAACTGTCGTCTGACCACCGCGTTAATAGGTCGGCCATTGTTGCCTAGTTGCTAACAAACAAATCCGTACGACCACGTACGCATAATTGCGCAGCGGGCAGCGAACTCATGCGGCAAGCTCACGCATGAGGCGGTAAAGCCGCGCCTGCCCTTCGAACCCGATGCCGGGCCGATCCGATAGCGCCAGATAACCGTCGTTGAGTTCCGCATCATCGGCGAAGCCACCGAAATCACCGAACACGCCCGGATAGGATTCCGCACCGCCGAGGCCGAAACCACCGGCGATGGCGAGCGACATCTGGTTGCCGCCGTGTGGGAACAACAAGCTGCGCGGCCATTGATGCCGCGCCAGCATGTCGAGCGTACGCGCATATTGCACGATGCCGTAGGCCTGGGGCGGATCGACCTGAATGACGTCCTCGCGTGCCGCTTTGAGGCCGCCGAACCGCACCAGATTTTCCACGTCCCGGGTGGAAAACAGATTCTCGCCGGTGGAGAGCGGCGCGTCATAGGCACCGGCGATCTCGGCCAGCAGCGCGAAGTCGAGCGGATCACACGGCTCCTCGAACCAGCGCAGGCCGAACGGCTTTAGCCCGCGCGCATAGGCGAGCGCTTCGTCGCGGTCGAATTTCGAATTGGCGTCGACCGCAAGCTTGCCGCCACGCGGCAGGATCGATTTGACAGCCTCGACTCGTTTGAGATCGTCGGCAAGCGTCATGCCACCGACTTTCATTTTCAGCATGGTATAGCCGGCATCGAGATGGCCGCGCATTTCGTCCTGCAGGTCCTTCGTGGTCTTGCCGGGCGCGTACCAGCCGGCC
>JASHVC010000627.1 GCA_030039655.1 Xanthobacteraceae bacterium
AGGCGCCAGCGCCGCAGGTTCTCCGGCTGCGACAAATCGGGAATGATGCGGTTGTGCCGGCAGGCGACGCAGAACTGATCGGGGTCCTGCGCTGGTATCAGCCAATTGCAAGCCTCGTGAATAGCGTTCTGGCAAAAACGGTAGCGCGGGTTGCGCTTGGCCAGTGCCTGCCATTCGTCGCCGGCGGGGCGGAGCGCCGTAACTGTCTGCTCGCGGGGCAAATAGCCGAGCCGTGCTCCGCAACTCTCGCACTTGGTGTTCTCGAAATAGAGCGGCTGGCCGCAATTTTGGCATTCGAACAGCTTCATCGGCCTTCCCTGGCCCGCCCCCTCTTGTTTTCTCGGCGGCCGACTATGGTAGCCGGGATTGAACGATTCGTGGCCGAGAAAGTTTCGGCGGGCCGTTGATCGGGTGTCTCGGTTTCAATACGAATGCGCACAATGTCCCGGCAGCCCAACTTCCTGCTGATTATCACCGACCAACATAGGGCGGATCATCTGGGCTGCTACGGCCATCCGTTGCTCAAAACGCCGCATATCGACTCCATTGCCGCTCGTGGCACGCGATTTGACCGCTTTTACGTCGCGACACCGGTTTGCATGCCCAACCGCGCCACTCTGATGACGGGCCGCATGCCCTCGGTGCATGGCGTCCGATCGAACGGCATGCCGCTTTCGCTACGCTCCAATACTTTCGTCGGTGCTCTGCGGGCGGGCGGCTACGCGACGGCGCTGGTCGGCAAAAGCCATTTGCAAAATTTCACCGGGTTTGGGCCCGTGCTGAAACGCGACCCACCGCGCCCGGGCGACCATTTGCTCGATGCGGAGTTTGCCGAAGCTCTGAAGCCGAACGCAAACGACGGTGCTTACGATCAGGAGCTTCCGAGCCACTGGTCATCGGGCAACGAGTTTGCGATGCAGCTACCGTTCTACGGTTTCGAGCATGTCGACCTGTGTACCGATCACGGCCATCGGGTCGGCGGTCACTATTATGTCTGGCTGAAGTCCAAGCGGCCCGATGCCGATGCGCTGCGCGATCCTAAAAATCAGCTGCCTCATGACTACGTTTGCCCGCAGGCAATCCGGACGCCGATCCCGGAGGAGCTTTATCCGACCAGCTACATCGCTGACAAAGCCTGCGCATGGCTCGACGGTTACGCTGACGCAAAACGGAGCGCGCCTTTCTTTTTGATGGTGTCGTTTCCCGATCCGCATCATCCGTTCACGCCGCCTGGACGTTATTGGTCGATGTACCGGCCGGACGACATGGCGGTGCCGCCGAGTTTCGATCACGGCAACCGTCCGCCGGCGCGGCCTGTGGCGTGGGCGCTATCGCAGCGAGAACGGGGCGAGGCGGAGATCACGGGGCAGACCGCTTTCGCGGTGAACGAACGAGAAGCGCGTGAGGCAATGGCGCTCTCCTGCGGCATGATCGCCATGATCGACGACGCGGTCGGGCGCGTACTGGCGCGCCTCGCGGCAAGCGGACAGGCGGACGACACGGTGGTCATCTTCACCACCGACCATGGCGACTTTCTCGGCGATCACCGGTTATTGCTGAAAGGGCCGGCCCATTACGAGGGGATCACGCGCGTTCCATTCATTTGGGCGGAGCCCGGCGCGCGGCCGGCGCAGCGAACCGATGTGTTGAGCGGCACACTCGACATTGCACCGACAATTCTTGATCGTGCGCACATCCAGCCATACAACGGCATGCAAGGCCAGAGTCTCCTGTCGGCGCTCGGCGGCAGCGTTCTGGGTACCGCACGTGACTCCATCGTGATCGAAGACGACCAGCAGCGGCCAACGCTGGGCTTTGCGTCGCCGCCAAGGCTGCGCACGCTCATCACCCAGCGCTACCGCATGACCATAGCAGCGGGCGATCCGTACGGCGAACTGTACGACCGGCAAAACGATCCATACGAGCTGGACAATCTGTTCGACGATTCGACGCGTCGCGCGCTACGCGGCGAATTGATGGAGCGGCTCGCTTATCGCGAGATGGAGCTTGCCGACCGTTCGCCGCTGCCGAGCGGGCGCGCCTGACACGAGCGCTCGATCGTTCGTTATGCGGCATAACTGTTCGTTGTTGTTTCAAAAAATGACGCCACGTCAGGTCATGGAACCGGAACGGTTACCGTTACACGGGCATTGTTGTTAAAGCGCGCAGGATGGATGACTTGGCGAGGTGACATCGGTGCCGTGGTACTCTTTTACTGTCTTAGGGGCGGATGGTGCATCAAAGGGCGCTGGTGCAACGAACTTGCCGGACGACGATGCTGCGCGCCATTACGGTCAACTTATCGTTCGCGAGCTCAAGCAGCGCGACGGCAATCATGATCCCAAAACAAATCTCGTCATCCGGAACAATGCCGGTGAGGTGAGCCACATTATTCCGTTTTAGGTCGCCTCGTTTTGGCGGCGGTTTGCTTGCGCTTCTTGATGCGGCCGGGCTCCATAGTCGGGGGCGCAAGCTCTGGCGATGCCAATCAACCCGCTTCGGCTGCCGCCGGCGAGCCCGCGGCGGCAGATCGCCGATCTCAGGCCGTGACGTCAGGCTGGTGTCGGGCGTGAGATGGATGCAGTCGAAAAGACTCATCGCGCTGGCGCGGTTCCGTGTTGGAGCCGGTTATGTTCTTGGTCATTAAATTAATTGATGCGAGTGCATGGAACGCTTATGTGCCCTATCCGCGTGTTCCGGACGCGCCCTCGGCCTAACCGAGGCACCACGTCGCGTTGTGGTTATCCGCCATTTGGAACAATTATGGTAGTATGCTATTCGCTTATGCCACGGTTATGCCAGCGGGGGCGGACTGACCGGACATGTGGCATCCATGGCATGACCCCATACCAAAGGGGCGGCTTGGCATTATCCTCATTATTTGCTGGGCCTTGCTGATTGGAGCGGCGTTTTACGCCTTCTTTCGCTGATTCCCGCCTCGCCTACGAGCGATCGCAGCGATTGGGAGTAGGCGTAGATTGAAGAAATCAGGATCGGAGGCCGATCCACCTGCCCCATCAATAAGCCCTTAGGTCTATTCGGTTTTCCGCAGCCTCCGCTTTCTGAAACCAGGGGCCAGTGCGCGCGTTCTACGACAGTGAACAAGCCCTAACTCAAGGGGAGCAATATGAAGACCGAGATGAAGAGAGCTTGGACGGCGAGAGCTTGTAGACGGTGTGGCCGGCCGATGGAGACGGTCACCACCGTCGCTCCCAATAGGTGTGATCCGGGTTTCATTGCTTGATTCTGTCCCACCTGCAATGTGGCGGACAGTGAATTGGTGTATTCGGCCGAGCAGGCATCGGGGCCGTATCAGCGTGGTCTGCTCTCTCGATGATAGTACCTTCCAGGCACACATCTTCGCGTTTGGTTAACCCTGTGCGGCGCCGAAAACGGAACATGAAATGGCCTATCCTATTGAAACTATTTATATTAGTGACGACAACCGTCGAGGGAAAGAGGGTCTTGGCCTCCTTGCCTGGTAAGTTGTCGGGTTACTAACCAGGGCTTAAGCTTATCGTCCTGTGTTCGCACTTCCGAGCCATACCGGGGCGGGGAACTCAGACCCGGGCAGCGCGGGGTTCGGTCCGAAAGACGACCTGCGGCCTGCTGACCGGTATTCGACATTCCCGTTCAAGGTCGTCGACCCGCGCACCTCACTCGCAATCCCGCTCATTTTGAGTCGGGATTCTCACGATTCTTTAGAGCCCGTGGCCTATCAGCGGCTCATGCGCCGGAAATGGACAGCGTTTCTGAACGACGAGTCTGGGGCAACCGCCATTGAGTATGGCCTCATCGCTTCCGGCATCGCCGTCGCCATCATCGCGGCGGTAAAGGGCGTCGGCACCAACCTTAAAACCAACTTCGGATCGATCTCGACGGCGGTGAAGTAGCGGCGTGCGGGAGCCGCACTTGTGGCGACAGCTTCGAAGGTCGGCTAGGTCAGGTCGACGATACGCTTGTCGCGAATCTCAAGTCGGTGTTTGCACGAAGGGCATTTCGAGGCACTGACCGCGGCGCTCATGATCTGTACTTTTCGTCCGCAATTGGGACACGCGCCGCAACGCATGGTCAGGCCCATGAGCGGGCCGACGATGAGCCCCAAGCTCACGAATAAAACGATTGGCGGGAGCCAAAAAAAGCAAACCGCCGCCAGCACCAAAATTCCTTCGGC
>JASHVC010000628.1 GCA_030039655.1 Xanthobacteraceae bacterium
CACTTCTTCTCGGCCAGCGACCTCGCGCGGATTTTTGCGAGCGTCGTCACTGGTGTGATCGCCTCGGGATCGATCTTGAGCCGGATGATCGCCGGTTTGCCGCTTGCCTGCGCTTCCTTGAACGCCGCGGAGAAATCCTCTGTGCGCTCGACCGAAGCGCCGTGGCCGCCGAACGCACGGGCGTAAGCGGCAAAATCCGGATTGCGCAGGTCGGTCGCCGAGATGCGGCCCGGATATTCGCGCTCCTGGTGCATGCGAATGGTGCCGTAGAGGCCATTGTCGTTGATGATGATCGTGATCGGCAAGTCGTATTGCACGGCGGTGGCGAACTCCTGGCCGTTCATCAGAAAGTCGCCGTCGCCGGCGATGCACACGACCGTGCGATCGGGGTGGAGCCGCTTCATGGCGACGGCCGCTGGCACGCCGTAGCCCATGGAGCCCGAAGCCGGAGCCACATGCTGGCCGAAGCGCCGCATGCGGAAGAAACGATGGATCCAAGCCGCATAATTGCCGGCGCCGTTGCAGATGATGGCGTCGGGCGGAAGGTTTTCGCGCAGCCACACCATCACGGCGCCGAAATTCACCGCGCCCGGCTGTTCGGTGGGCTTCTCGGTCCATTCGATCCAGTCGGCATGGGCGGCCGCGCCTTGGCCAAGCACGGTCGCTGGTAATTGCAGATTGTCGAGCGCGGCGGCGAA
Organism: Xanthobacteraceae bacterium; assembly: GCA_030039655.1. The sequence goes on from JASHVC010000628.1 coordinate 699, forward strand.
GGCCGTCGGCGTGGCGTGGATCGCGAGCTGCGGGCTGTAGACACGGCCAAGCTCTTCAGCGCCCGGATGCACGTGTACGAACGGCACTTGCGGCTGCGGAATATCGAACAGCGTGTAGCTCTGCGACGGCAATTCGCCGAGCCGTCCGCCGACAACAACGACCAAGTCGGAGCCCTTAATGCGTCCCAGGAGCTTTGGGTTAGGCCCAATGCCAAGATCGCCCGCGTAACAAGGATTATGCGAATCGAACAAATGCGCGCGGCGGAACGTGGTGGCGACGGGCACCGAATATTTCTGCGCGAAGCGGCCGACCGCATCGGACGCCGCTTGCGACCAGCGGCTACCGCCCAGCAGCATGATCGGCGCGCGCGCAACCGACAACATATCGGCGAACTTTTTCATCTCTTCGGGACCGGGCGAGGTCTCGATCAGCGCAAATGGTTTTGCGTCGGACACGGCGACGCGCTCAGTCAGCATGTCTTCGGGAATGCTGATGACGACCGGACCGGGGCGCCCATTGGCGGCCGTGTAGAACGCCCGCGAGACGATCTCGGGCACGCGCGCCGGATCGTCGATCTCGGTGGTCCACTTCGTCATCGGGCCGAAGAATGCCTTGTAATCGACTTCTTGAAAGGCCTCGCGCTCGCGCATGTCGCGCGCGACCTGGCCAACGAACATGACCAGCGGCGTCGAATCCTGCTGCGCGATGTGGATGCCGTGGGACGCGTTGGTGGCGCCCGGCCCGCGCGTGACGAAACATACGCCGGGATGGCCGGTGACCTTGCCGATCGCCTCGGCCATCATGCAGGCACCGCCTTCCTGCCGGCAGACCGTGACGTTGAGATCGCTGTCATGGAAGGCGTCGAGGACCGCCAGATAGCTCTCGCCGGGCACGCAGAAGACATGGCGCACGCCGTGAATTTGCAATTGGTCGACCAGAACCTCGGCGGCGGTGCGCATATTGTCTTTGGCGCGCATGGGTGTCTCCTTAGAGTCTAGTTGGCGTATCCATAGCGCATGTTCGGGAAGGCCGGGAACCGGGTCTCAGGCCGCACGATGATAGAAGCTAAGAGGATCGGAGCGCCGACTTGACCGAGCAAGCGGGCAGCCAGGACGAAGTGCTGGCCTTTCTCGCCGACCCGGCAACCCACGGCGGCGAGAAGGTGCAGCGCATCGATACCCATGCGGCGTCGGTGTTCCTCGCCGGCGAGCGCGCGCTCAAGATCAAGCGCGCGGTGCGCTTCCCGTTTCTTGATTATTCGACACTCGCCAATCGCAAGCAGGCCTGCGAGGCCGAGCTTGGGGTCAACGCGCCCTATGCGCCCCAAATCTATCGTGGCGTCGTTGCTATCACGCGCGAAGCTGATGGTGAGCTGGCCATTGGTGGGAAAGGCACGCCGGTGGAATGGGCGGTCGAGATGCGCCGCTTTGACGAGAAGCGCACTCTCGATCATCTCACTGGCGAAATCGACGAAGCGCTGGCTGACGCGCTCGGCCGGGCCGTTGCCGAGGCTCACGCGCGGGCGCAGCCGGTCGAAGCGGCGCCCTGGATCACGGCAATCGGCTCCTATATCGGCGAACACGCCGAAGCGTTTCGCAAATACCCCGAGCTTTTTGCCCGTACCGAAATCGACACCCTGGAGCGCCTGGGCCGGAGCGCCTACCAGCGCATCCTGCCGCTGTTGCGCGACCGCGGCCGGCGCGGCCTGATCCGCCATATCCACGGCGACCTTCATCTCGGCAACATTGTCCTCATCGACGGCAAGCCTGTTTTGTTCGATGCGATCGAGTTCAGCGACGTCATCGCCTCGGGCGATATTCTCTACGACCTCGCCTTCTTGCTGATGGACCTGCTCGAGCGCGGCCTACCGCTGCCGGCGAATGTCGTGCTCAACCGCTACCTGGCGCAGACGCATCGGGCAGAAGACCTCGACGGGCTTGCGACCCTGCCGTTCTTCCTCTCGCTACGCGCTTCGATCCGAGCCATGGTGACGGCAGCGCGGATGGAGCGCGCGCCCCAAGCGCAGCGCGGCTCTATCGCCAAATCGGCCTGCGCATACTTCGCCTTCGCGCAGGGCACCATTGCGCCGCCGCCACCAAAGCTCATTGCGGTGGGCGGGCTCTCTGGCACCGGCAAGTCGCGGCTGGCTCGGATGCTGGCGCCGAACATCGAGCCCATGCCCGGCGCCGTAATCGTACGCTCGGATGTTGAGAGAAAGAATCTGTTTGGCGTCGGTGAGACTGAGCGGCTGCCGGCCGAAGCCTACACGCCGCAAGTTACCGAGCGCGTTTACAGTATCCTCCTTGACAAGGCGCGCCGTATTCTGGCTGCCGGACATTCGGCCATCGCCGATGCGGTATTTGGACAAGCGCAGGAGCGCGCCGCGCTCGCAGCCGCGGCGAAGGCAGCCGGCCTTCCCTTGCGCGGGCTGTTCCTCACTGCCGATCTGGCGACCAGGGTCGCCCGCGTCGGCGTCCGCATCCGCGACGCTTCCGATGCGAACGAGAAAGTGGCGAGAGCGCAGGAAAGTTACGACATCGGCCGCCTCGATTGGACGCAAATTGACGCCTCGGGAACGCCCGAAAACACCCTGTCGCGGGCTCTCGCCGCGCTGGATTGACGAGGCTTGTCTGACCCTACATAAAGCGGCGCCGGACTCGGCGCTCGCAAGCGGGGCGTGACGACAAGGGACTGAATAATGGCGAATAGTGCATCGGCAGCGGCTGGCATCGAACATCCGGAAGCGCCGTCGCGGCGCGATTTCCTCTATATCGCGACCGCCGCCGTGGGCGCGGTCGGCGCGGCCGCGACCTTAGTACCGCTGGTCGACCAGATGAACCCCGACGCTTCGACCCTCGCGGCGGGCGGACCCGTGGACGTTGACGTGAGCAAGATCGCGGAAGGCTCGCAGATCGTCGTGCGCTGGCGCGAGCGCCCGATCTGGATCTACCACCGCTCGCAGCAGACCCTGCAGACGC
>JASHVC010000629.1 GCA_030039655.1 Xanthobacteraceae bacterium
TTTGACCGCGTGCTGGAAAACGGCCGGCTCGCTTCGGCGGAACGCATCAAGGACGCCTTCACCTCGGCGGGCGTCGATCTCGACAAGCCGATCATCACGTCGTGCGGCTCTGGCGTCACCGCAGCGATTCTGACGCTCGCGCTGGACTCCATCGGTCGCACCCCAAAGGGCCTTTACGACGGCTCGTGGTCGGAATGGGGCGCGCGGCCTGACCTGCCGGTTGAACGCAGCTAGCGCGCAGCGCTTCGGCCCAAAGACCACGCGCAGCATCCCGTCGAAAGCGTCGGCACGAAGGGAGATTGAGGCGTACTGCGGAATGCGGATCATCGCCATCGCAGCCAATGCGCCGAGAAAAAAACCGGCGCTCCACTAGTGCGAGCGCCGGGCCAGTTACTCATCAGATACGCACCGTCCGGCAAGGATACGCACCGTCCGGTGAAGATGGTAACTCCGGACCAGGGTATGAAAATACCAGCGCAGGCGCGGAGTCAATATTTGTTAAGGTTGATGGGTGCTTAGAACTCAATCAGCCGAGGCCCCTTTGCGCGCCGAAAACTATCTTCCCGATATTTCTATCGAAAGACAGCCTGCAAACGCGCAAAGGCAAACCTCATCGATAGCGATGCGAATGCGGATGCCGGTACTCGGCAACGCGGCGCGGTTCACTGCCCTCGTTCCAGTTGTCCCAGTCTTTCCGGCCCTTCGCGTCGTCCGACCAGCCATCAGCATTGGCAATCGCCTTGTTGCGCGCTTTGCCGCGCACATTGTCTTGCGAGCCGTCATGCCAGGCCCACAGCTCGGTATTCTGAGCGTTTTCGGCGCTTTCCGCCGGGCGGCGTGCGCTCTTTTCGGCGTAGCGCCGCCGCGGCGTCTCGGCATAACGCCGGCGCTCTAGTGCAGCAAAGGTGCGGCCTGTGTCGGCGTGACCGCAATCATGGAATGTGCAGCCGTCCCGCAAGCCCCAACGCGCCAAGATGGCATGCGCGTGGAACATGATGCGCGCGCCGGACGCTACCCTATTGCGGCCAGTTTGCGCGAAGTCGCAGGCCTCGCCTGTATAGTGCAGCGAATGACGCACATGGCCGCCGCGTGCGTAGCAATGTACGGGACCGCGAAACCCGGCGGCGACAAGGTCGGCGATAGCGCCGACAAACTGACTGGCATGAGCCGCGTTCACCGTGATCGACCCGGCGGCGCTGTTCACCGTCACCAACGAAAAGCCGACGTGCTGATAGTCTACATGCTCACCACGGCTTCGGTGACTTGATCGTGCAAAGTGATAATAACGATGATGGTGGCGGCGTGCATGTGCATCGGCCTTCACCGTAGCGGCCGCAACAACGCCAAAGGCGAGCGCGAGCGCAAGTACGCGTCGTATCATTTGACCTACTCCCCTTTCCTCTGTCGTGCCGCGAAGGCAAACAGAGACAGCGCCCCGAGCTCGATGGCGATCGAGCGCGTTGCTGGAACGAAGCATCTTCGGGCGAGCGGCCAGCATCTTGGCTCGGCTAGAACGCCGAGCCCCACCGCCTCTCGGCGGTCGCCTGCGCGTAGTGCATTTCGGCTTTAACGATGATCCGCGGCCCCTGCATCAACAACGGCCGGGCTTGGTTAACGGCGTTAACCTTCTGAGCACCCAAAAGCCGAGCAGCCGCACTTACGCTTACCAGGCGCCTGCAGCCTTATCTGCTTGATCGCCTAAATGATTTCAGACCGGAAGGCCAGCAGAGCTATGCGCTGGAATCATGGCCTATCTTGAAGGCTGATAGTTAATTTTTCGCGCTAAAGTAGCAAGATCACAACCTTCGCAATACCGCCGATCCTTAAAGTCGATCCAGTTATGCGCGTAGATGTTTTCCGGCTGGATCCCGTATCGTTCCTGTAGAAAGCGCATCAGCAAGAGCCAAGCCTTCACCTGCTCGGGCGTGACCGGCTTTGCCACATCTGGAAAATTGCCGACGAACTCCACGCCGATCGAATTTGTCTTTACCACAACGTGGTAGGTCTTCGTGTTGTCGATGTACTTATTGTCGTTGCGATCGCCACCCTCGCCATGGGTTGGGATGACATTCTCGGCGGTGGACCAATAAACCGTGCCGTCGGTCTCGACCCATAGGGTCACGCCGCGCTTGGTCGGGTTGGCAAACTGATCATCCGCCTCGCGTCGGCCGCCTCCAGGTGGTCCTTCGGTCTGATGGACGATGATATTCTTCCAGCCGTTGGCATGCGCGGGATCACCCAACGGGTTGAGATAGATGATGTTCAGGCCCTCGATCTGCGGGCGTCCGGGTTGTTTGGCGAGTTCGGAAAAGGTCAGGGCCGGAACGGTCCCGCGCAAGATTTCTCTTTCTCGAGCGATCGCTTCATCGGCCTTGCGAAGCTCATCCTCGGTGACTTCCCCTACCCCATCCGGGCGCCCGCTGAGCTCTCGGGCCGCGTTCTGCCGCATCAACTTGTATTCGCTGGTCGCCTCAAAACCGGAGGCCAGCAGCCGCGCCGCGAGTTCGACACGCGGCACGTCATACCGATCGCTTTGCATGCTCGCGATCAAGCGGGCAGCGTCGCTCGACACCGGCTGCGGCTGCATTTGCGCTTGCTCTTTCTTCCGAGCCGCTGCCTGAGCCGCGAGAGCCGAATCGGCGGACCAAAAGAGGCTAATTGGCGTGCCGACGCCCACGATTAAAGTGAAGAGCCTGGCTGTTTTTGCCAAGGCCTTAATGCCCGGTTGAATCTTCATTGGTTGCTGCAGGGCACCCGTCGCCGGCCGACCCCATGAGACGGTCGGGCCAGCCTCGATGTATAATAGGTCGAGCGGAGGCGTGCATGATTTTTCGGCAACTATTCGACAGTACGTCCGGCACCTACACGTATCTGCTTGCCAGCCGCTACGGCGGCGAAGCGCTCGTCATCGATCCGGTGCTGGAGCGCGTGGATCGCTACCTTCAGCTTGTACGCGAGCTGGACCTCAAACTGGTCAAGGCGGTGGACACGCACCTGCACGCGGATCATGTGACCGGGCTAGGCGCGCTACGCGACCGCACCCACTGCATCACGGTGATGGGCGAGCAGACCCACGCCGACGTGGTTTCCATGCGCGTAGCGGAAGGAGACCGCATCGAGATCGAGGGATTGCGGCTCGATGTGCTGTACACGCCCGGTCATACCGACGATTCCTACTCATTCGTGCTCGGCGACCGCGTCTTTACCGGCGACACGCTGCTGATCCGCGGCACCGGCCGCACCGATTTTCAGAACGGAGATCCGCACGCGCAATACGATTCGATCTTCAACAAGCTTTTGAAGCTACCGGACGAGACGCTGGTCTACCCGGCGCACGACTACAAAGGCGACACCGTTTCGACTATCGGCGAGGAGAGGTTTTACAACCCGCGGCTCAAGGTCAGATCAGTCGACGAATACGTCGACCTGATGAACAACTTGAAACTGCCTAATCCGAAGATGATGGACGTGGCGGTGCCAGCCAATATGCAGGTAGGACTCCGCCAAGAGGAAATCGCCCGTAAGGGCTGGGCGCTATCACCCGCTGAGGCCATGACGCTGCGCGGTCGACCCGACGTGGTCATCGTCGACTTGCGCGAAAAGAACGAGCGCGAGAGACATGGCGTCATCCCCGGCTCGCTGCATGCGCCGTACCCGGACCTACAGGATAACATCAGCACCGGCGGCATGCTCCACGAACTAGCAGCGTCGACTGGAAAGCGAATTGTCTTTTACTGTGCGTTCGGAGAGCGCTCGGCTATGGCGGTACAGGCGGCGCAAGATGCCGGATTGAAAACTGCGTGCCACATCCAGGGCGGCATCGATGCCTGGAAGAAGGCGAACGGACCGCTCGTCCGACAAATCTCATTCTCGGCGCCGTGAAACGCGAAAGCCGCAGGAAAAAATCCTGCGGCTTTCGTTTTGGGCGCCCACTGCGGGGAGGCAAAATTCAGCGGACGCCTCCGCAATTGGGCCAATCCTTAGAGCTGTTTGGCCGGCGCTCCTTCGTTCTCACCGCGGTTGGGGCCAAACCGGTGATGCCCGAATCCCTGACCGTCGCGGTCAAAGCCACGACCACGCCAGCCGTCGTTGCCTTCGTTGAAGGCCATATGGCGGTGATGCGGCGCCAGTATGCGGCCGAGAGTCCTAAAGCGCGCTTTCTGGTCGTCGGTCAGGCTCTGGTACAGCGGAGCCCCGGCATCGGCGACCTTCTTCAGCGCGGCACTGGTCTTGGCCATTCCGTCGGCCCGGCGCGCCATCCGCTCGAACGGGTTGCGCTGAGTCTGGGCTTGGGCGTTGCCAGGGGGATTGCCTTGGGCATTCTGGCCCTGTTGCTGGCGCCGCGCCTCGCGCTCCTGCATACGCTGGATGCGCAGCTGCGCCGCGTCACGCACGGCTTGCTCGAACACCGGCCAGTTCTTCGCCTGGTCAGGCGTCAACTCGAGGCCGGCCTTGAGTGCGGCGATGCGTGCGTCGGTAAAGGCGGCCATATCGGCGGCGCTCGGCCGGTGACGCTGCTCCGCACCGGGACCGCGAAAGTCGCGATGGCCGAAGCGCTGTTGCGCATACACCAATGATGTGCCGGCGATGGCAAGCGCGGCCGTCGCGGCGATTACGGGCTTGAGCATTTTATCCTCCACGGATGTCAAGGTGACTCAAATAAAATCACGCGGCCATCGCGTTACAAGTTAAACTTTGGTCAGGTGAAATAGTTCTCGGATTACATCCTTGTAATCTTCGCCGCTTCTTTGACCCTGAACAATTCTTCATTTTGCAATAACGACAAATAGTGCTCGAACTTGTCGTCAAACGCGGCAAGAGTCTCGCTTTGCTGCGCCGCACTAACGCAAGACTTGCTGCAGAAACAGCTTGGTCCGCTCGTGCTGCGGATGATCAAAGAATTCCTTTGGTGTGTTGATTTCGACGATTTGTCCGTCGTCCATGAAAATCACGCGGTCCGCGACCTGTCGCGCAAAGCCCATTTCGTGCGAAACCACCAGCATGGTAATTCCATCGGCGGCGAGTTCCACCATCGTGTCGAGCACTTCTTTGACCATCTCGGGATCGAGCGCAGAGGTCGGTTCGTCGAATAACATGATGTGCGGATTCATGCACAATGCACGCGCTATCGCTACGCGCTGCTGCTGCCCCCCGGATAGGCGCGCCGGGTACTTTTGCGCTTGCTCTGGAATTTTCACGCGCTTTAGATAATTCATGGCCAGTTCTTCGGCCGTCTTCCGGGGCATGTGGCGCACCCAGACCGGCGCCAGCGTGCAATTCTCCAGGACCGTGAGATGCGGAAATAGATTGAACTGCTGAAACACCATGCCTACGTCACGGCGCACGGCGAGAATCTGCTTTGGATCATCGGTCAGTTCGACACCATCGATGACGATGCGGCCTCGCTGCCAATCCTCCAGGTGGTTGATACACCGCAGAAGCGTCGACTTGCCCCCGCCGGACGGTCCGCAAATCACGATGCGCTCGCCGCGCGCTACCTGCAGGTCGATGTCTCGCAGCGCGTGAAATTCGCCGTACCATTTGTTCAGGCGGACGATTTCCACTGCCAGTCCGGTGCGCGGGATCTTGCCATGGCCGCCGTTGGGACGCTCTTCCATGGCCCAACCCCCTCAGCGCCGATCAGCGTGCTGGAGCCGCGCTTCCATGCGCCGTGCGTAGCGCGACATGCCGTAGCAGCACACAAAGTAGAACAATGCGGCAAAGGCATAACCGGTCGCGGCTGTCGTCGGCGTCACCCAGTTCGGATCGCCGCGCGCAGCCTCGATGGTGCGCAAGAAGTCGAAAATTCCGACGATGAAGACGAGAGTCGTGTCCTTAAAGAGGGCGATAAAGGTGTTGACGATGTTTGGCAGCGTCACCCGCAACGCTTGCGGCAGGATGACGAGCGCCGTCATGCGCCAGTAGGTTAAGCTTAGCGCTTGCGCCGCTTCGTATTGCCCGCGCGGGATCGCGGCCATCCCGCTGCGGATCACCTCCGCCATGTAGGCTGACGCGAACATCGCTACGCCGATGAGCGCGCGCACAAGCTTGTCGGGCTCCAAGCGTTCGGGCACGAACAGCGGCAGCATGACGCTCGCCATGAACAGCACGGTGATGAGCGGCACCCCGCGGACGAACTCGATGAAGATCACCGACAAAACCCGGACGACCGGCAGACTGGAGCGGCGCCCCAGCGCCAGGAATATGCCGATGGGCAGCGAAACCACGATGCCGACGATGGCCACCGCGACAGTTACCAGCACGCCGCCCCACAACGATGTCGATACGGCGACAAAACCAATCGGCGGAAAACCGTACAGCAGTACGATAGACAGGACCGGCAGCACGATGAAGAAATACACCGCGCTCATCACACGCCGCGGGGCCGAGGGCCATAGCAGCCAAACAATGCCGAATGCCAACGCGGCGAAAAACGCATCCACCCGCCAGCGCTCTGCGATCGGGTAGAAGCCGTAGATGAAATAGGAACACCACACGCGCACGAAGGCCCAGCACGCGCCTGGGTCTGGATTCGCTGGTGAGGCAAGGCATGCCTCGCGATTTGCCCCGGACCAAACGGCGTCGATCAGAAGGAACCGGAACAATGGCGGCACCGTCCAAATGATCAACAATACGCAGGCAAGCGTGAGCGCAATATTGACGGACGAAGAAAGCAGATTTGCCCGCAGCCAACCGACAAGCCCGGTGCGCATTGGCGGCGGTGACAATCGTTTGGCAGGCTCCCTACGCACGTAGGCGGTTGAATATTCGGATGTTGCCGCCATCTTCGTCAGCGCTCCACGATGGCGGTCGTTCGGCCATAAAGATTCATCAGCAGCGAGGTGACTAGGCTGATGGCGAGATACACCGCCATGGTGATGGCGATGACTTCAACGGCTTGGCCGGTGATGTTGAGCACCGAGCCGGCAAAAACCTGAACGAGATCCGGATAGCCAATGGCGACGGCGAGCGAGGAGTTCTTCGTCAGATTCAAATATTGGTTGGTGAGGGGTGGTACGATGACCCGCATCGCTTGCGGAATCACAATAAGGCGCAGCGTGGTGCCAGAGCGGAGCCCCAGCGATTGGGCCGCCTCGGTCTGGCCGGGCGCAACCGACAGAATTCCGGCGCGGACGGCTTCAGCGATGAAGGCTGCCGTGTAGGCCGAAAGGGCGAGAATGAGTGCCGCAAACTCGGGCAATATTTCGATGCCGCCCACCACGTTAAAGCGGCTCATTTGCGGGAAGCTGAATCTGAGCGGAAAGCCGACCAGGGCGAAGATGGCGAGCGGCAAACCGAAGACTAAGGCGAGCATCCAACCGACGGTGTGTGGCCGCGTGCCGGTGCGCTCCTGGCGGCGGCGGGCCCATACATGCAGCGCGAATGCTATCGTGAGGCCGATCAGCAAAACCACCAGTACCGCGCCGAAGCCGGGCTCGAAGTCCGGGCGCGGCAGGAACAGGCCGCGATTGTTGAGAAAGCCGCCGCCGGGCAGAGCGATGCTGTCCCGTAATTCCGGCAGCGCTTTGAGCACGGCGTTGTACCAGAACAGGAGTTGCAGTAGCAGCGGGATATTGCGGATGAGTTCGACGTAACCGCCGGCGAGACGGGCGACCAGCCAGTTGCGCGAAAGCCGAGCGATGCCGACGACAAAACCGATCGCGGTCGCAAGCACGATGCCCACCCCGGCGACAAGGAGCGTATTGAGCAGCCCAACCCAGAACGCACGGCCGAACGTGGAAGTACTGGCGGAATACGCAATCAGCGTCTGGCTGATATCGAAGCCCGCCGTGTTGTCCCAGAACCGGAAGCCGGAGGCGATGTGGGCACGCGCGAGATTGTTCGCCGCATTGACGAACGCGGCATAGCCGAGGCCACAGACAGCAACGACCAATATGACCTGCAAGGCGACTTGGCCGCCTTGCCGTGCCGTGAAAGGCGATCGCTGGGAAGCGCCGATCATCGGCCCAGCCATAGCGGCGGCGCGCGCTTAGCGTAATCCGTGTCAGCGAATCGGCAGACCGTATTGCAGGCCGCCTTTGGTCCACAGCGCGTTGAGACCGCGCGCGATCTTCAAGGGCGAGCCTTGACCAACGTTGCGTTCAAAGCTCTCGCCATAATTTCCGATGTGTTTGATGATGCGATAGGCCCAATCGTTGGTCAGACCGATCCCTTGGCCGAACTGGCCTTCAACGCCAAGGAGCCGGCGGATTTCCGGATTGGGAGACTTTAATTGCTCATCGACGTTACTCTTGGAGACGCCGAACTCTTCTGCATCGAGCATGGCATGATGCACCCAGCGCACGAGGTCTTCCCAAGTATCGTCACCCTGGCGTACTGCCGGGCTCAACGGCTCCTTGGAGATGATCTCGGGCAGCACGATGTTGTCGTTCGGATTCGTGAGCCGCAACCGCTCGCCATAGAGGCCCGATGAATCGGTCGTGTAGGAATCGCAACGTCCTGAATCATAAGCCTTCACGGCCTCGTCCGCGGTGGCGAACGTCACCGTCTTCAAATTCATATGGTGCGAGCGGAAATAGTCCGCGAGATTTAGCTCTGTGGTGGTACCCTGCTGCACGCAGACCGAAGCGCCGTTGAGCTCGAGCGCCGAGCTCACCTTCAGCGACTTGTGCACCATGAAGCCCTGGCCGTCGTAATAATTGACGGCAGCGAAATCGACGCCGAGCGTAGTGTCGCGCGACATGGTCCAGGTGGTGTTGCGCGCCAACACGTCGATCTCACCCGATTGCAGCGCCGTGAAGCGATTCGCGGCGGTCAGCGGCACAAACTTGACCTTGGTTGGATCGTTGAAGATCGCCGCCGCAATGGCGCGGCAAAAGTCGACGTCGAATCCGGTCCAATTACCTTGCGGGTCAGGCAGGCCAAAGCCCGCGAGCGTCCCGTTCGCACCGCAGATCAGCTGACCCCGATCCTTCACGGCTTTGAGCGTTTGCGACCATGCAGATTGCGCGCCAAACGCAAACAGCATGGCAATGGCGAATGCCGGCGCTAGACGTTTCATGACTAAGCCTCTCAGCGGGAGCCGCGTGGCCATCACAGAACGATCCCGCAATAACGTCAAGGGGTTGACTGTAACGCGCACCGTCAGGGTAATGCCTTCCCCGCGAAGGTGCAGACCTTTGCCGCCGCTCGTGTAATAACGCACAAGCGTGCGGAAGTCGCCACCGCGGATCGAACGAAGGCGACCAACCTTGCGAGACACTGTATGAACGACAAGAGCAACAATAACCCCTCCCCGCCACGGCACGGCGACACCCGAGTCGTCACTGCCGGCCGCGCGCACGGCGCCTATTACGGTTTCGTCAATCCGCCGGTCTATCACGCCTCCACGGTGCTTTACCCAACCGCGGAGGACTTTGCCGCCCGCCGCGGACGCTACCAATACGGCCGCCGCGGCACACCCACCACAGAGGCGCTCGAGTCAGCACTGCAGGAGCTTGAAGGACCGCAATGCGCGGGCGTTGTGCTGGTGCCATCGGGTCTCGCGGCCATTTCCAGCGCCTTGTTGTCCGTTTTGAAAACCGGCGACCACTTGCTCGTCACCGACAGCGCCTACGAGCCGACGCGCAAGTTCTGCGACCAAGTGCTTACCCGCTTTGGCGTCACTACCACCTATTACGATCCGTTGATCGGTGCCGCGATTGCCGAACAATTCCGTCCAAATACCCGGGCCGTTTATTTAGAAGCGCCCGGCTCGCTCAGCTTCGAGATGCAGGACGTGGGTGCCATCGCCAAGGTCGCCCACGCTAACAGCGCGGCCGTGCTGATCGACAATACATGGGCCTCACCGCTGTTTTTCCGTCCGCTTGAACACGGCGTCGATCTCTCAATTCAGGCCGGCACTAAATATATCGGCGGACATTCCGACCTGATGCTCGGCACGGTATCGACGAATGCGGCGCATGTGGCCACTCTTAAGGAAACCGTGCGCCTGTCGGGCTTATGTGAGGGACCCGACGATGTCTATCTCGGCCTGCGTGGCTTGCGCACGCTGGCCGTGCGCCTTGAACGGCACTTCAAATCGGGAGTGCACGTTGCACGCTGGCTGGAGCAGCGCCCTGAAGTCTTGCGCGTTCTGCATCCAGCAATGCCAAGCTATACGGGCCATTCCATTTGGAAACGCGACTTCACAGGAGCATCGGGTTTGTTCAGCATGGTGCTGAAGCCGGTTCCACAAAAGGCGGTCTATGCCTTTCTCAACACCCTCGAACTGTTCGGCATGGGCGCCTCTTGGGGCGGCTTTGAGAGCCTCGCAATTCCGTTCGACTGCACGCACGCGCGCACGGCCACCCGCTGGGCACCCGGCGGCCCCACCATCCGTTTCCACATTGGACTGGAGGCGGTCGACGATCTCATTGCCGATCTGGAACGCGGATTCGCGGCGCTGGCGGCGGCGGGGACAGAGTGAGGACACTCACGCCGCCGAGGCAGCCGCCGCCTTACGCTCGTGCAGAACAAAATAGAGGTTGCGCAAGTATACGAAGACGCCGAGCGCCTGGCCTATGATGAACACGGGGTCCTTGCGGTAGAGCGCGTAGACGAGCAGAAGCAGGCCACCGCCGATGGAAAAGAGCCAGAACGCCAGCGGAATGACGCTGCGACCGGCGCGCTCGGACGCAATCCACTGCACCAGAAAGCGCATCGCGAACAAACCTTGCGCGACAAATCCCAGCAGCACCCACCAATCGAGCCGAGTGACGAAAACGTCCTGCCAGTAGGCGCCGACCGCGTGGGAGACATCAACGAGCACAGGTCACCTCCTCGTATTCGGGCACGCGCTTTTTCCGCCGGATCAGCCACCAGACGCCGGCAAGATCGAGAATGCCGACCCACAGCCGATCCCATAATCCGTAGTTGGACGCACCATGCCGCCGCGGCCGGTCGACCACATCCAAATACGCGATTCCAAATCCCTCACGCCGCACCAAAGCTGGCAGGAAGCGGTGCAGCGCATCGAAATAAGGTAGCGACATGAACACGTCGCGGCGAAACGCCTTCAACCCGCATCCGGTATCGCGGGTGCCGTCCCTGAGCACTGTGCGGCGCACCGCATTTGCGATCCGCGACTGCAGTTGCTTAAACCCGCTTACCTTGCGGCCGATGCGCTGGCCAGCGACGAGGCCGATCCGCGGCGCACCTTTCTCCAGCGTCGCAATGAGGGCCGGAATGAAGGCGGGATCGTTCTGGCCGTCGCCATCAAGAGTTACGACGATTGGCGCGCGCGCTACCGAGACGCCCGTGCGCACCGCCGCCGACTGACCGCACGATTCCTTGTGTTTGATCTGCCGGAGCCAAGGGCGTTCCGCCATGAGGCTGCGCAGTTTGGCCTCCGTGGCGTCGTCGGAGCCGTCGTTGACATAGACGATTTCGAACGCGCGCTCGCGCAAAGCAGCGGCGATCTCGGCGACCAGTGGCGCAATATTGCCGGCTTCGTTGCGCACTGGCACGACCACGGACACGGTTGGTTCAGGATCGCGCTCGTTGCTCGGCAACATGACGGAGGCTTCTAATGCGCATCCCGGCCGGGTTCAATCGGCAACAATATCAGGGACTTCGGGCCTTCCCAGGGGCCGGTAAACTGCCCTGGTGATGGCAGTGCCGATGCGTCGCAACGAAGGTCCCGGATAGACCGAAAGGTTCGAGGAAAACACCAGGCGCCGCGCGGCAAACCAGCGGCGGATCAAGGCCGCACCAACGGCTCCGACGAGCGCGCCGGCTACCACATCGCTTGGATGATGGGCCAGAACGACGACGCGGCTAAACATGATAACAAGCGCGTAAAGCCACATGATCCAGCGGGTTCGCGGCCACATTGCGCCGATCGCAAATGCCACTGCTGCCGCCGTCGTGGAGTGACCGGAAGGCAAGCTTGCGAATTCAGAGCGCCAGGTGAACGGCTT
>JASHVC010000630.1 GCA_030039655.1 Xanthobacteraceae bacterium
CTCCATCTCCACACGGAATTCCAGGCGCGGCATTGGGTTTGGTTGGCATTTTCCTGCCCGGCATTTTAATTCTGCTGGGCACGCTGCCGTTCTGGGACACGTTTCGCAAACGAGCCGACGCTCAATCGATCATGCGCGGTGTCAACGCGGCAGTCGTCGGGCTGCTCGCCGCAGCGCTCTACAATCCAGTCTGGACCACTTCCGTCACCACTCCGGGTGACTTCGGTGTGGCACTCGTGAGCTTCGTGCTTCTTACGGTTTGGCGCGCACCGCCGCTGCTGGTTGTCGTTGTCGGCGCGCTTGGGGGAGTGGCTCTGGTACTTGCCAACGCGTAATCGCTAAGACTGCCCCGAATGGGCGACCCCGAAATCAATCGCGTCCGCGATGGAAGTCGGGCAGCGGTGGTGGGCCCCAGACGCTGGTCTTGCCGCCCTGCCAGGTCTTTGGCCGCTGCGGCGTGTCCTGGTGCCACGGGCGCGGTTCGAAGTAGCCCAACTCCTCGTCCACCATCTTGTCGAGCTCGCAAAAGAATTCGATGACCTGATCGTCGGGATTGCGATGATAGGTGGCGATGTTGTGCCCCGGTCCGTGGCGCAGCGGTCCCCAGATGATCGGAATTTTCTTCTGGCCGAACAGATCGCATGAATTCTGCAGATGGATGAAATCCTTCAGCTCGAACGCCATGTGATGCATCTTGATGTTCTTGCCACGGATGAAATTGACCGTGTGGTGATCGCTGTTGCAGCGCATGAACACGAAGAAGTCGTCGATCCAGTCGGATACCCGGAAGCCTAGGACCTTCTGGTAGAACTCGGAGGTCTTCTGCGGATCGTCGACCACCCAGGCGATGTGGCCGAGTTTCAGCGGGCCGACGCCGTGGTGCGGCAGATGCTTGCCCATGTAGTTCCATTCCTTGAACAGCGCGATCGTGGTGCCCTTATTGTCCTTAAACGTGAGCACCGGACCGATGCTGGGGACGGAGTCGTTGCGCAGCTCACTCTTGATGCCTTCGTTCTCCAACTCGCGCGCCAGAGCGCCGAAATCGGAATCGGGCGCCACCTCGAACGAGAGCGTGGTGCAGCGTTCGGTCTCGCCTTTGTTGATCTGGATGGCGAGCAGCCCGATCTGCGTGGTGAGGAAGGCGCGATCCTTCTCGCGCTCGGCCAGCACGAGCCCCATAACCTCGGTGTAATAGTCGATCATCTTTTCCAGGTCGGGGGTCTCAAACGTGGCGTGGCCGATGCGGCGCGGTTTGATCATGGCTCTCTCCCAAACGGGCGCGTGTCCTCGAAACTCGGCGCCAATCAATCACCACGGCCGCGTTAACTCAAGGCCCGCGATCAGGAGCGTCGCGTTAGCGGTTTAGATACAAGGCCTAATTTCAGAACACCGCGGCCGGCATTTCATGCCTTTTTGCCAACGGTGAAGACGGTTCGCCGCGTGCCGTCATCACTGGACCATGCGCGTTCGACTTCCGACAGCGGAACGGTTTTGGTTGCGATCTGAAAGCCGCCGGGTATGGCCGCCTGTAGCACCCCGTTGATGGCCTCGAGGAAGCGGTCGAGCGACACACTGTTGATGCCGCTGCCCATCAGTTCGATGGCCGACGAGCGCAGAACGGCGCTGGGCAACGTTATATTCGGCCCGCTGACGGAACCGATTTGGACGAACCGGATAGGCACGCCTTCTGATCCGGCCTTGGCGGCGGCAATCAGAAGGCGCTCTGCGCTTTTGCCCCAGAGGTAATCAATGACGACGTCCACCCCCGCGGCGAACTGTTCGTTGAACCTGCCCTCAATAGCGTCCTCGTCCGCGACGAGCGGGATCGTGACATCGGCGCCAAGAGCAGTGAGCGACCGGAGTGTCTCGGCATTGCGCCCAGTCGCAAAGACCTTTTTCGCGCCGAGATGCTTGGCGATCTGAACGGCGAGGCGGCCCGCCGTGCCGGTCGCGCCATTGACCAGGACTGTTTCTCCAGCCTTGAGTTGGGCGCGTTCTTTAAAGGCCGCCCACGAGGACATGCCGGGATTGGCGATGGCGGCCGCTGTTATGTCATCCAATCCATCAGGCAATGGCAGGCACTGCGCTGCGGGAACAACGGCCTGCTCCGCCATGCTGCCGTGAGGCGCTCTTGGCAGAACGAAATAGACCCTTGTTCCATCATTGAGGCGCCCCACGCCGTCGATGCCGACCACGAAGGGGAACTGACCCGACGAACTGTAGTGGCTGCCTGACGCGCGGCTTTTAACCACCTGGCTCAAGGCTGCGGCCGTTACGGTAATGTGATGCTCGCCGCGCGCGGGCACTGGCGCAGCGAAATCCGCGTAGATCGGCGACTCCCCGGCGCTTTGAACGATGGCGGCTTTCATGACTTGCCCTTTTCGCTTCCTGAATATATGCATATTACACATATATTCCGGAGGCCTGGATGGCGTCAAGAAAGAAAGTGCAAAATACACATATTCGTGACCGTCTGCGCGAGCTTCACGCGGCGGTGCTCGACATTGTCAGCGCCATGAACCGGCCGCAGCGCGACGAGGTGCTGATCAAGGAAGCCGGGATTGCGCTCGATCGCGCGCTGTTCCCGTTACTGGTTGGAGTCCAGCGGTTCGGGCCGATCGGCGTGGTGGACTTGGCGGATCGCGCAGGCCGCGACTACACCACCGTCAGCCGTCAGGTCGCCAAGCTCGAAAGCCTAGGCCTGGTGAAGCGTCAAGGAAGTGTCGCCGACCGTCGTGTGCACGACGCCGTCATAACCCCCAAAGGCAAGGCGATGACGGACCTTGTTGACGCTGCACGCGAGAGGATTGGGCGCGCCATTTTTGAGAAGTGGGAAGTCGACGACATCGACCGGCTGGTCCAGCTCATGCGCAAGTTCGCGAATGCATTGAACGACCAGCCGCAGCCAGTTGGTAGGTAGCGCGCTGGTGCTGAGCCTTGATGATGCGCACCGTTGCGGCATGAGACATGCCGGCCGGGGGCTTGTCAGGGACTTCCGATCGCGGTTTTGTCGCCGGCGAAGCTTTGCATCGCATCAGGGAGAAAAACGCACATGGCTGGGGCAAAAGCTGCGGGCTACAAGCTCGCGACCTATAAATCGAGCGACGGTCCGCGCGCCGGCATCGTGGTGGGCGAGGAGATGTTCGACGCCGCCAAGCTGACCGGCAAGCCGAATTACGCCACTGTCATCGGCATCCTTGGGGACTGGAAACGGGCTGAAGGCGCGCTGAAGAAGGCCGCGGCCGGCGCCGCCAAGAGCCGGGCGAAACGGCAACCGCTCGCCAAGACCAAGTTGCTTGCGCCGGTGCAATATCCATCCGCGATCTACTGCGCCGGCGCCAACTACGCCGACCATGCGGCCGCCATGGCGGCGCGCGAAGGCAATCCGCCGCCGGCCGATCCGCACGATCAGGGCCTCAAGCCATGGCATTTCATCAAGGCGACGCGCACCATCACGGATCCGGGCGCCAGCGTGAAAATTTCGGGCTACGCCAATTCCATGGATTGGGAGATCGAGCTTTGTGCGATCATCGGCCGGCCCGCCAAGGATGTCACCAAAGAGAAGGCGCTCTCCTACGTGGCCGGCTACACGGTCTCCAACGATCTCTCCGCGCGCGATCGTGGGCGGCGGCCGCCGGTTCCGGCGACCTCGCCGTTTAAGATGGATTGGACCAAGCACAAGACCTTCGAGGGCTCGTGCCCGATCGGCCCGTGGATCGTTCCCGCGAGCGATGTGGGCGATCCGCAAAATCTTGGCCTCAAGCTGTGGGTCAACGGCGAGCTGAAGCAGAATTCCAACACCAGCAAGATGCTGTTCTCGCTGGCCGAGCAAATCGAGCAATTGTCGGTCAACATGACGCTCCATCCGGGCGATCTCATCCTCACCGGCACGCCGTCGGGCACCGGCGCGGAGAGCGGCACGTTCCTTAAGCCTGGCGACACCGTGAAGCTCTGGATCGAGAAGATCGGCGAGATCGAGAACAAGATGGTGTAGGATGCGCGTCTAATGAAGCGCTTCCCTGCGTTCGCCCTCGTTCTTCTGGCATTGGGTGCAGGCGCAATTGCCGCGCCGGACGACGGCGGACTGCGCGCGGCGCTGAAGGCTGACCTGGAAAAGTACCTGGCGGCGCGACGGACCATCGAGCACATCTCGGCGCTGTCGCTCAGCGTCAAGCTTCCGGGTCAGGCCTCGAGTATTAATGTGATCGCGGGCACGACCCGATACGACGGCGGCCCCGCGGTCACGCCGGGGAACCTTTATCAGATCGGAAGCAACACCAAAGCCTTCACGGCGGTGACGATCCTGCAGCTTGAGGCCGAGGGCAAGCTGACGATCCAGGACACTGTCGGCAAATGGCTCCCGCAATATCCGGCGTGGAAAGATGTCACCATCGAACGCCTGCTCAATATGACGAGCGGCATTCCGACCTACGACAACGTGCCGGCCATGCTGGTCGCCTATGCGGCAAATCCCACCAGGGATTGGTCGCCGGCCGAACTGATGGCCTACGTCTACCCGACGACCAAAGATGCGCCGCCGCCCACGACCGGCTGGTCCTATTCGAACACCAATTATCTGTTGGCGCAGCTTATCATCGAAAAGGCCAGCGGCCATTCCTACGCCGCCGAATTGCGGCGGCGCTTTTTTGCTGATCCTGCGCTGCACTTGACCGCGACCTACTACCGCCCGCACCTTTATCCGCCGTCGGTCACCAAGCGCATGGTCTCTGGCTATTTCGCTAGCAAAGACCCTGACAATGCCGGCCTACAGCCGCTCTACGGCAAGGACGTGCGCCACATGACTATGTCCTGGGCCCAAGCTGCCGGCGGCGTCGTGTCGATGCCCGAGGACGTCACACGCTGGTCTCGGGCGCTTTACGTCGGCGATCTGCTCAAGCCGCAGCAGCGCCGCGAGCTGATGCGGACGGTGTCGCAGAAAACCGGCGCGCCGATCGACGACGTTTCGGCCGACGACCCGCGTGGGTTCGGGCTTGGCGTCGTCCATGCCTTCGTGCCGTCCATGGGTAAGTTCTGGTTCTACCAGGGTGAGACCCTTGGCTACCGCATGGTCTATGCGTGGTTTGCCGACGCCGATGTCGTGTTCGCGGCCGGCATCAACAGCCAGCCCGACGCCAAGGAAGACCAAGCCGGGAAGTTGATGGAGTCGGTTTACAACTCGCTGCACGCGGCGGGCAAACTGTGACGCTTCGGCTTGCTCGCGTGGCTTGGCGACACAACGCTGCTGGTGGTCTTCGGTGCCCACCGCAAATCCCTCCCGAGCGGCATGGCTAGGCCTTTAGTCATGCCGGCCCCGCTGGGCTGTCAGGCCCAATTTCGCTTTGTCCGACTTTAGAACGGGACTAGAAATTGTACCCTAGGAACCGCGGTCGCGCGGCGCCCTACTTTGTGCTAAATGCATGGGTCGGCGCCGAGTCCGGGTGGGCAACCTCCCCCGTCCGCCGTGCCAAGAAGGAATAAAATCAAGCCCGTCACGGGCAAAGCGAGGTAGGTAGCGCAATGGCGGAGAAATTCGTCGCTAAGCTTTCGGAATTCAAAGACGGCGACCGCCGCATTGTCTTCGTCGGTGACAACGAGATCGGCGTGTTCCGGCACGAGGGCGAAATCTACGCCTACAGCAATTTTTGCCTGCATCAGGGCGGCCCGGCTTGCGAGGGCCTGACCATCGCCAAGGTCGAGGAGCGCTTGCGGCCCGACAAGACCTCCATGGGCCTCTACTTCTCGGAAGACGAGATGCACTTCGTCTGCCCATGGCACGGCATGGAATACGACATGAAGACGGGCGAGTGCGTCAGCGATCGCAAGATGAAGCTGAAGAAGTACAAGACCGTGCAAAAAGGAGATGAGCTTTATGTCGTCGCCTAAGCGCGCGGCAAAGGCTATCGCCAAGAACGTTACGAAGACGGCCAGCAAAGCCGCTCGCCGTCCGGTAGCGGCTCGCCCTGCAGCAAAACCGAGGGTCGAGGTTTTGGAGGGCGCGTCTGGCGAAGCCAAACGGCTTGCGGCCGTGCTGGAGCGCGGCATCGTCGACGGCAAACTCGACCTGGTTTCGGCCGAGGCGCTGCAGAAGCTGATCGCCGCCGCCTGCCGGGTCTATACGGCGCGCGTTGAGGCCGGTGAGCCGATTACACCCGTGTCGCGAAATTCGATTTCCGCAACCGACGTGATGGTCACGGCGAGCGGATTACTGAAAGCCGCCGATCTCGCCGTTTTCGAGCTCGGCATGTGGCAAAGCTGGACGGGTCGCTGAGGCCCGCTACTTTGGTTTTGGAACGTCAGGAGAAACGCCATGGATCTGGTCGCTGATCGCGGACGCCGCGTAACGATCGAGGAACTCAACACCAGCCAGTTGCTCGCCCACGCGCGCAAGCAGGCGGTACAGCGCAAGTTCGACGACATGGTGATCGTCGACGTCGACGCGCACCACTACGAGAACGAAAATCAGAACGAGTGGCTGCCGTTCATGGAAAATGACGTGCTGCGCCAGTTGAGCCTTTCGGCGGGCAGCAAGCGCAACCGCACCGGCATCATGCCCTCACAGGTCGGCTATCAGGACATGGGTGGCCGCGTCACCCGGTATCCGATGCGCGGCTCGGAGAAGACCGACGGGGCGGCGAACGGCGCGCAGCGCGACATTCAGCTCGGCCACCGCTGGATGGACGCCATGAGCGTCGACTATTCCTGCCTGTTCCCAACCGGCATGCTCAACATCGGCATGCATCCGCAGAAGGAAATGGAGGTCGAGCTGTGCTGGGCCTACAACCGCTGGCTCACCGAAAAGGTGATGCCGGAGTCTGACAACCGCTTCTTCTCGATGCTCTGCCTGCCGTTCGGCGATCCCGAAGCCTGCCTGCGCCAGGTCGAAACCTTTGGCGACCGCAAGCACGTCGGCGGCTTCATGGTCACCACCGTGCGCTCGGATATGGCGGTCTATGACAACCGCTACATGAAGGTGTACCGCGCCATGGAAGAGCGTGGCCTGGTGCTGTCCTTCCACTCCGGCCCGAACTGGGGCGAGCCGATCTACCGCAGCTGCAACCGCTTCATGGCTGCTCACGCGCTCGGCTTCTCCTGGTACAACGTGCTGCATTGCACGAACTGGGTGGTCAACGGCATGGGCGAGCGCTTCCCGAAACTGCCGGTGATCTGGATCGAGGCCGGTATCGCCTGGGTGCCGTTCCTGATGCAGCGCCTCGATCACGAGTACATGCTGCGCCCGTCTGAAGCGCCGCTTCTGAAGAAGAAGCCGTCGGATTACATGCGCGACATGTACTATTCGTCGCAGCCGATGGAGATCCAGGACTACGGCGCGATGGAGACCACGTTCCGCATGATGAATGCGGAGACGCAGTTGCTCTACTCATCCGACTACCCGCACTGGGATTTCGATCTGCCGGCGACGATCTGGGACCTGCCGTTCCTGTCGGAGAAGGCCAAGCACAACATCCTCGGCGGCACCGCCGCCCGGCTGTTCAAGCTGCCGCCGCGTAACGACAAGCAGAAAGAGAACCTCAAGAAGTTTGGCAACCTCACCGCGATTGCGGCCTGACCTGGTCGGCCTGACGATCTTCGGGAAATTAAGATGCCCGGCCTCGCGCCGGGCATCTTGTTTTTGGCCTCCGCTGTTGTCGACGGCTACGAAGTAGGTGAAGAGCCCGTGCCCTTCATACCCTTTGGGCGCGTGCTGGGTTGAGGCGCTGACCGCTAGGATCATCATTCCCCGCGCGGCGGAAAATTTAGAGGCAGTGCGTTCGACTGAGGACAAAATTTCGAGCCATTCGGCTTCTCGCGCGTCCGTCACGAGCAACCACTAGATGTCAGCGAAAACCGCGATTCCAAAGATGCCTAAGTGGTGGTCCTCGCTATCTTTTGAGGCTCGTGAATCAGAGCGGCCTTTGCATCTCTATAAATTGCCAGACTGAATGTGAACGTGAGTAAGACCTTACCAATAGAATTCCACAGAATGAATATTTGAAGATTTTTAGGATACTTGGCTATCGAGATTTCGGATGCTTGAGACACATTAGGGTCAGCAGGGAAAAAGTGAATCGTGCGGAGCACTTGCGGAACCAAATAAAAGACTAGGATAAGCCCAATTGCAGAGCACAATTTTGATCCACTTGTCTTGCGAATGTGAAGCGCACCGCGCCAGAGTGACCAAAATCCCGCAATGATAAGGATCATACTTATAACGTCCGCTGCCTGCCTGGAGTCTATTTTTGCGATGCCCAGGAATTTTTGGATGAGCAGTCCTAAGGCGCCCCAAGGAGAAAACAGAATCGTTGGCGGTAACGCAACCAACAGCAATAGCCACAGCGCAACGCGCTGTGCGATATCAATTTTGTTTGACTGGGCGGATTTCTTGCGCGCTAGCGGCTGTCAGTCCCCCTATATATACCAACAGAACAGCGGCGATATCGCTCGCCAGGCTCACGGCTTGTCTCTCTCGCGTAGTTTGTACAACGTCCGGTGTGATATAGTTATAGTAGGGCAAGACCAACATCCAAGTGCATGCGAAAAGGGCCATTGCAGCGTAGTGCCTGGGATGGTTTTGTAAGGCGCTGGTCTTGGCAAAAGCCCATGCAATCAAAACGGAAATAAACGCTGCGGACCAGGCGATCTGATACAAAGTTGCACTTTCCAATGGTGCGAAGCCAAAGGCCTTATCAATTTTGGTTGCGACCGCCTCGATCCAATACATAGTCCCCATCCTCTTGTGGTTCTCGACCGAGCTTGCCGAGCCAGATTCGATCAATCTCCTCGACTTAGAGGATGACGATCACACGGGCGATGGCGCTCAGTTGATGCAATGCGTTGTGTTGCCACTAGCGAACACTTGGAACACTTAATTCTTACCGTACAGGAACTGTCGCGCGTGCGTCGCTCTCCAAAGCTCGGGAAGTTCTCTCCAGAGCGGAACGTCTATCTTGTCCAGTGTGGATTGCGTCAGGTGCGGCTCCGCGATTTCGGCGATAATGGAGTGGCTTTCCCGGCCCCACCCGAACGGTTCGTGATCGCCGCGAGAAATGTCGCAAGCGAGAGCCCTTTCAAGACACATCCCACGCTTGTATCGTCGTAGAGTTGCACTACTTCAGGGTGAATGCAACATCCTTATTGTTCACGCTTCCGCTATGCAACGGCGAGCGGAAGGAAAATCTCAAGAAGTTCGGCAACCTCACGGCGGTCGCCGCCTGAGGTCGTCGCTACAGTGAGAATTGAGATGTCCGGCCCCGCGCCGGCATCGACTTTTTGAGGACACTATTGCCGCAAAGTGCACGCGGTCGTGGAGTGCCCGTCGATCCGTTCAAGCAGTTTGCTGCAATCGAGCCGCCGTTTCCGGCACCGATAGCGTGTCGGCCTCCGGCAACGGCTTACCCTTGGTTTCGGGCAAGAACGGCACCGTGATCAGGCCGAGAATGTAGAACATGCCGATGATGGTTGCGGTCTTCCCATATCCGCCGAGGCCGACGATTAAACTGCCGGCGATCAAAGGCGCGATCGCGGAGATCAGGCGCGGTGTGTTGAAAATGAAGCCGGCGGCCGTGGCGCGCATGCGCGTCGGAAACAGTTCCGGCAGCCAGACTGCGGTCCAGGAGAAGACCCCTTGGATGAAGAATCCATAGACCGCGAAACCCAGCAGTAGGAAGCGGATATCCTTTACCCACAGATAAACGATCGGAGTCAGGATCAGGCAGAGCAGATAATAGAAGAATGTCGTCGGCTTGCGGCCGAAGGCGTCGGCCAGGAAGCCGAAGCTGATGAAGCCCAGCAAGGCGCCGATGTTCTGCACAAGGCCGGCCCATCCCACCCAGCGCTGGGCCTCGGCGGCGAGGCCTTGGCTCGTGGCAACTGCGCCAACATAGCTCGGCACGAAGCTCGAAACGCCCCAATAGCCGATCGTCACCGCGAGCGACATGATAAACGTCAGGATAAGCCGCGAACGGACGGCTGGCTCAGCAAACATATCGACGAGCGTGAACTTTACGATCGCGGCGTCTTCGCCAGTGAGCGCGGCGCCGCTGCGTTGTTTCTCATGGGCGTTTTGCCGCCGCTCGTTCGATTGTTCCCAGCGCTTCGATTCCGGAATGTTACGCCGGATCCAGAATGCGATGAGCGCTGGTAGTACGCCGACCAGAAACATGTAGCGCCATGCACCTGGGCCCGACGTGCCGATGGCGATCCAAACGCTGGACGCAATGATGCTTCCGATTGGATATCCGGCTTGCAGAAATGCGCCGCCTTTGCCACGCGCGTTGTCTGGCCAAAGCTCGGCGGTGATCGAAGCCCCGGTGGCCCACTCGGAGCCGATCGCAAGCCCGACGAGAAAGCGAAACAGCGCGAATGATACCCAGTTCCACGACAGCGCGCTCAAGCCCGTCAACAGCGAATACGCGAGAATCGTGAGCATCATCGATCGCTTGCGGCCGATATAGTCGGCGAGGATGCCGCCAAGGAGACCGCCGGTGCCCCATCCGAACACGGTTATGGCAATCACCGTTCCGGCATACGCAGGAATGAGTTTGTATTCAGATGGATCGAGCAGTTGATGCAGTGCGGCACCGACAGTGAGGATGAGCGCGAATACTTCGAAGCCGTCGAATGTCCATCCGAGGTTGGAGGCGATCAGAGCTTTCCATTGCGCGCGATTAACTGAGCGATACCACGGCGAAGAGCCGACGGAGCTTGAGCCGCTCATGGCAACCTCCCTGAATGTTCCTTGGTCGAATTTTCTTCTGAACCGTCGCCGGCACGGTACCGCGGGGGGAAATCCGATGACAAGAAGTGTTCTGGGCGATGCGATGCTTCGCCGCGCGGCGTAGAGGACCCCGAAGCCCTTCCATGTTAGGTTCGGTTTGGTCGGTACCTGAAGGGTTGGACAGCCTATGTGCCAAAATGCGAAGCGACCAAATGAATGACCTTGCGCGCGATTTCAAAGACCAGGTTAGCCGCAAACGTCCGGTGCCCGGGCGCTGCTCCGGGGTCCTGCGGATCATTGCAGCGTGGATGGGGCGCGAAATTTCTGTTCTCGATCCCTCCTATTTCGCACTGGTTATGGCGACGGGTATCGTCTCGAACGTATTGTTCCTTGAGGGCGAGTATGGACTGTCGGACACGTTGTTCACGGTGAATCTCGTCGCCTACCTGTGGCTTTGGTTGCTCTCAGGGCTGCGCGCTGCGCGCTTTCCGGCCGCGATGGGAGCGGACCTGGTGAATCCGCGCCGCGTGTTCTTGTTCTTTACCGCGGTCGCCGCCACTGACGTCTTAGGGATGTCGATTGGCCTGCGCGGTTTCACGGCAATTGCCGTTGTCATGTGGCTGTTTGCATTCGCACTGTGGCTCGCGTTGATCTATCTCGGTTTTGGCGTCCTCATGTTGCGGAATACCGCCGGCGGCGCGGACGTGACCGAAGGTGCATGGCTGAACGCCATCGTGGGTACTCAATCGCTGGTCATCATCGGCGGCGCGGTCGCGTTGCCTACGCTCCATATCGGCCAGCAAGCTTTTGTCCTCCTCCCCATGCTTTGGGCCATCGGCCTGATTCTCTACGGAATTTTTGTTGCGCTCTTGTCCTATCGTTTTTTCTTTGCCGAGTTGAAACCGGACGACGCCACCCCACCCCTGTGGATCGTCATGGGCGCCGCGGCGATCAGCGTCAACGCCGGCGCAATACTCGTCGCCAAGGATGGCGCCACGCCATTCCTTCGCTTATTGCAGCCTTTCCTCGGCGGCGTAACGCTCGCGACCTGGGCCTGGGCCACGTGGTGGATTCCGCTTCTGCTTCTGCTTGGTCTTTGGAAGCACGGCGTCCACCGCAAATCGATCAGCTACACGCCGATGCTGTGGAGTATCGTCTTTCCTTTGGGCATGTATGCAGCCGCAACTCTGCGTCTGTCCGAAATTGCCGGTGTTCCAGCGCTCGGATCGTTGTCGTGGGTCATGACCTGGATTGCGCTTGCCGCCTGGTGCGCGACTTGCACGGGTTTGATCCTCGCGTTGCTGCGGAGCGTGCGGACGATATCTGGCTTGGCGCAATTGTTCACCGGTGCTGGTGCCGCCCCTGGCGCGCGAAGCAACCACCATAGCTAGCTGTTCAAGCTGCCGGCGCGCAGCGAGAGAAGCAGAGGGAAATTCTCAGGAAGTTCGGCAACCTCACGGCGGTCGCCGCTTGATCTCGTCGGCCGAAACATCTTCGGAAGTTGAGATGTCCGGCCTCGTCCATGCATCTCGTTTTTTGTCTCCGCTGCTGCGGGCCGGAAAATGGCCCGGGTAGCGCGTGAGCGTTGATTTATAGGTTCGGTGATAAGATCAAGCGAGTGCTGACGATCGGCATTCAGAATTGTTTTGTGCAGCGAAGGGCGCAGCCTTTACGAATTGGGATGACATCATGAGCGAGCAGTTGCGAGGCAAGATCGCAATCGTGACCGGCGCGAGCAACGGAATCGGGCGCGGCATTGCCGAGACATTTGCCGCAGAGGGAGCCAAGATTGTCTTGGTCGCACGCCGGAAATCCTTGCTGGACGAGGTTGCTGCCGGCATCAAGGCGCGAGGTGGCGAAGCGCTGCCGATGCCGGCCGATCTGACGCACGAAGAGGCGGTCATCGTGCTGTTTGCCGCGGTGGCAAAGACGTTCGGCCGCCTCGATGTCCTGGTGAACAATGCCGGCATCGCCACGCACAAGGATACCGAGGACATCACGCTCGATTACTGGCGCGCGGCGCTGGATATCAACATTACGGCACCGTTCCTGTGCAGCCGCGAGGCCATCCGCATCATGAAGGCGCAAAAGCCGCAGGGTGGGCGCATCATCAATATCGGCAGCGTTTCGGCCAAAACGCCGCGACCCGATTCCCTGCCCTATACGGTCACCAAATTCGGCCTCCAGGGTATGACACACCAGCTGACTATGGACGGTCGCAAGTACAACGTCGTGTCGTCCATCATCCATCCTGGCGCGACGCTGTCTTCGTTCACGACGCGCCGAGGGCGTACCAAAGCGGGGCCTGGCGAGCGGCCCGACGACTACGTCATGACCGCTGAAGATGTTGCAAGAGTCGCGGTGCTCATGGCCGCGCTGCCGCCGGAGGTGAATTTGTACGAAGCGACTATTTTGCCCAACCACATGCGATCGTTTATAGGGCGGGGCTGACCGCCGGACGCTTTGATTGCCCCGGCACGGCCGATTGTGGACCGCGCGATGTCCACAAGCACATGCCTAATGAAAAATCGTCGCTCCTTGAACGACGCGGGTCAATAGGCTGCTAAACGCCGCGGCGACGATGCAAACGCGTGTTACGCGGTAGAAGTCCGCTTCGGGCCTGATGGCGCGAAGGCTCGAGCGCAGCCGCCGCGTCAGCCGGCGATGCCAGGACTTGCGCACTGTGCGTTCGAAATCGTCGCGGGCGATCCGCGAATGTGGCCCGGCATTGGCGCCGAAGTTCGAGTAGCCGTGAGCGATCCTGATAGCCTCGCCTTCGAACAGTTCGAGCGCGGTCTTCTGCGCCAGCAGCACGTCGCCGAGAACAAGCGTCTCGCGCGGATGAAAACACCAGACCCATCGGCGCCGGCCGTTGTCGTCAAGCTCCTCGACATTCTGCTGGAAGCAGTGCCAGAGCCGATAACGCGTCCGGCTCTGGCCGCCGATCACGTCGAAATTGCGATCGCGTTTGTACTGCCGGCGCTGCTGTGGCGTGAGGTTCGCCAGCAGAAGCTCAACGCCGCGCTGTTCCGGCGAGACCCGCCAGCGTCTTCCGAGGGTGCCGTTGCGCAGCGCCCCCACAATGCGGCGCAAGAGGGGCATCAGCCGCCCTGCAGATGCGGGACGAACAGGGTCTGCTCGACTTCCTTGTCGAACTTGCCAAGCAACTTGCCGGGGCTGCCATCGTCGCTCAGGGCGGCGGCGCGAAAGCCGGCGCCGGTCAATTGGCTGAAGCGCTCTTCCGCGAGCGCCACCGCTTGCGCGTCGGTCACGTCGAATTCGTGGCGGGAGTCGCCGAAGCGGTCCATGACGATGTGAACGCGCTTGGTGCTTGCCGCCCGATCGCGGTTTTTCTCAAATGCCTGCGGTGATTGCATGAACGACATCAAAAACTCCCTTGTTTGAGCGATCTGAAGCCGGCTGAACAAACCTAAAGCCGGCGGGTGCTCTCGCACACTGAGAGTAGTGTTCAATATCGCGCTGAGGCGGATTGATGGCGGCACCGGCAAGATTCGATGGCGCGCGATCACGAGCGGGAGACAAAGCCGATGACGTCGACTTTCGACGCGCGGAGCAGAAGAGCGCGCACGCCTCGTTTGGCGTTCGGCAATTCGCCAGAGGTGACTCGTCGCGCGATGGAGTATCGGGTAATCGCGGTGCTTGGCGGCTCAACGCGCTGCGGGGCGAGCTCCTCGGCCTCCATGCGTCACGACCAGCACTGATAGCGCCGCGCGCGGCGCACTTACGGGATTGCGAGGACTGCGGCCAGATTGGGAGCCGCAGGCGGGGTGCGTGCGCGGGCGACTCAAGGCGCCGGGTAACGGTGCCCATTTAGGCAAAAATGGCCGCTGCAGCGGGAGGGACCTCTCTAACGCACGTTTATATTAGAAATATTCCGCTGTAATTTCATATATTTACCATAAGTTGTGCACTGCACTCGGGGGCTGGTCTTTTTCGTCACAACAGGGTAAGCAAAGTGTTATCAGCCGGACATATGAGGGACGATCCAGCATGAAGCCGCTATTCATTTCAGCATGCGTTCTCGTGAGCGTTTACGCGACCTCCGCAAACGCCATCGATCTCGCCGAGCTGGCGCCGTGCCGGCCAGCCGCAGCGATGTTCTGCGATCGCTCTGGCGGCATGACCTGGAACAACCTTCTGCGCTGCGGAGCGACCCTTGCGGCGAACAGCTGGCGCGTTAGCAGCCGCTGCCGGGCGGTGCTGCACAAATACGGGCAGCTATAGTTCGGGCCTTCGCCCAACACCTGCCAATTCATCCCATCTGTCGAATTCGAACCCCGGCCCAGCGCCGGGGTTCATCGTTTCGCGGGGCGACCGCGGCGCCGGCGCGATGATAGAGTGCGCCGCTCGGAAATGATCTCAAGAAAACACGCGGGAGGGACGCCATGAGCGACGACGTGCACGAAGTCTATGCAGTCCGCTACGGCCATCATAAGCGCCAGTCGCCGGCGAACTTCATCGACGGGGATCCGCACAATGTGCTGCAGCCGCTCGACTTCTTCGTCTGGGCGATCGTCGGGCCATCCGGCACCATCATCGTCGACACCGGTTTCGACGACGCCATGGGCCAGAAACGTCAGCGTGAGATGATCAAGCCGGTGCGCGAAGGACTGCTGGCGCTCGGCATCACACCTGAAACGATCAAGGATGTCATCATCAGCCACCTACATTACGATCATTGCGGTAACTACGATCTATTTCCGCAAGCTTGCTATCACCTACAGGACAGCGAAATGGCTTACGCGACCGGGCGCTGCATGTGCCATCGGGCGCTGAAGGCCCCGTTCGAAGTTGAAGATGTGGTTGCCATGGTACGGAAGGTTTTTGCCGGCCGCGCCGGGTTTCATGACGGCGCGGACGAGATCGTGCCCGGCGTCACCGTGCATCACGTCGGCGGACACTCGAAGGGTCTGCAAAGCGTGCGCGTGAAGACCAAACGCGGTT
>JASHVC010000631.1 GCA_030039655.1 Xanthobacteraceae bacterium
CGCCACTTCCTCGTGCTTGCGGTAATTGTGGCTGTCGCTGATCGCGGCCATGCGGTCGAGATCAATGCGCGACCACACGACATGGCAGTGCTCGCGGCCTTCCTTCTCGTGCACCACGACCACGCGAGGCTGTCCCGCCAATCCGAGGGCCGCTTCGAGCTTGTCGATAGCGTAAGTGCGTTGCGCGTCGGTGAGGCGCTCGTCTTCCTTCGTATTGATCGAGCCGTGATAGAAGGGTTTGCCGGTCCGCGCCCCGGCGGCCACCGCTTCCATCTCCAACAGCGCGCCGCGGAGATCTTCGGCGGCCGTGCCGCGAATCTCCTGCACTTCGGCGCGCTCGTTGGTGTCGGTACGGGTCAGGTGCGTGGCGAGCCGCCGCGCCCCGGCGCAGGACACGCCCTTAATGATCACGACCCAGCGCCGCGATGAGGGCATTCCGCATTTCCTTCACATACTCGCGTATGCCGCTAAGTTCGGCGAAGGCTGGGGCGCTGCTGCGCTGATTAAAGGCGTGGGCGAGCTGATTGATGTTCGACCCGACCTTGCCGAGATGCCCCAAAAGCCGGGCCAGCTCCTTGCGCTCGATCGGCGGCCGGCGCACGGCCCTAGGACCCACCTCGCCGAGCGCGAGAAACCGCAAATACGCTCCGATGCTGAGGCCGGCGGACCTCGCCGTCTCATCAATACGGGACCGTTCTTTGGCAGTGCAACGGACGGAAATGAAGCTGGTCTTCGCGTCCCCGACGCGTTTACGGCCCCGCCAGGGGGCTGTGGTCTTCGGACGAGAATTCAGCGTTTCGCTCTCCACCGTGGGCCTCCCGAGGCTGCCGGTTACGTCCCGTACGCTCCGAGGGGTCGCTTCCGGCCTGGCCTACCTGCGTCGCTTCGCAGCTACGGTAGGCGGGGGATGCAACGGGGCCTCAGGCCCCTTGCCAAGCCGTGACGTGGAACGGAATGCCACGGGCATTTCCGTGTAACATCACTTGGCTTGCAACCGCTCCTAATCTACCAAATTAACCTAATAAACTACCCTATTTTGGTTTCATCTCCGCTAAGAAAGACACATACACGACAGGAACAAATCGCCGCCTCACGAGAGGGTGCTTTCAGATGAACGGCCACCGTCGCGCAACGGTCCGAAACGACTCACCGGCGGGTGACCACTTAGAAAGTTGCGCTCTTAGGTGGCTATTTGTTCGATAACGCCGGCAGGTGCCGCCGTGTTTGCTCATGTGACATAATTGCAACACAAAATGAAAGCCATACACTATCTTTGAATAGGTTTGAGCATCCTGCGAGATTTTGGTTTTCCCTTGCGGGCAAAGCAGTCTAATATCAACCTCAGGTTCAAGATTGAGCTACCTCCGAAACAGGGCAAGGCGGGGAGACTGAAGGTGACGGAGCGAACGAATGAACAAGACCAATCCGCCAGCGGCATCGGAGGCAACGACGGGCTACAGCGGATCACGCGTGCGGACTTGGTCCAACTTTTAGGTCAGCTGAAGGCCGATCTAAAAGCCGACCTGAAGGCCGATTTCTCGGCCGACATGGGTAAACTAAAGGCCGATCTCTCGGCCGACATAGGTAAGCTAAAGGCCGATCTAAAAGCCGATCTGAAGGCTGATCTCTCGGCCGATATGGGTAAACTAAAGGCCGATCTCTCGGCCGACATAGGTAAGCTAAAGGCCGACCTCAAAAACATCGCACAAGAGGTGAATCGCTTCCGGCAAGAGGTTCGGGGTTCATTGGGCAACCTTGAGCGGAGACAAGGTTACCTCGAAGCAGACGGCGCGATGTCCCGACAAGCCATTGCAAGGTTTAGCGGTGTTGGTGACTTTGGACAAAAGTCATTCGGCAACGCGCCGGTTCGCGGCGATACCCGCAAGGCAATGAATGGGCACGGTGCGCGGCCATCAATTCGCGTTCGCGCCACCCCTGAATATCGCTAGGTCACCTTTCCCCGCTCCGACCTCAAGCGAAACTCAGTTCCTCCTATCTTCGGTTAGCCGTCCGACATGCGGCAAACATTGTTTGAATCACCGCCATTCGTCCTATGGCACCTCAGAGACGAGGCAAAGGAGAAATCGTACTATTGCCTCGCCCCACATTCGGTATTCGGGTCGCTCCTCGCCCAGGCCGTCGTCCAGTGGCTCGGCATCTCGGCACTGCTGATCGTCGGCTTTGGAGCAAATCTCTCGACGCTCTGGAAGATATTGATTGCGATGCTCGTCTGTCTCGTTTTGGCGACTTTCTCCAACGTATGTCTTTTGAGATTCTTAAATTCCAAATCCTTGCCGTCAGTGGATGCTCTCTTGCATTTATGTCCACGCGTCGCTCGACGCCGTTACGAATCGTCTTTCCCAACAACGCCATATACGAAGAGGCCACTTCTCACCATTACTGCCCAGTTACTCGTATATTGGTTTAATATGTGGTGGTATCGCCTGATAGCTGGGGTGGCAGGGGACCGAAGCGTGCGAATTGGCCACTTGCACCGCCGGAGGCGTTCGCAAAAAGCCTATCAAGGGGCGCGCTCGCGCCCAAGTCAAATTGCTCAAAATCTTTCCAGGTTGCGCGCACTGACGCTCCGAAAGGAGGACAGCTGTCTTCACGCCTTCTCGGCATTTGCGATCATGAGCTGTTTTGTTCCATTCGCGAGAGCCGACCGCCCACGTTCAGCCATCGCTCCGAAATTCATCGGGACCTATTTCAGTCCAGTAATCTTCGGATTCTCCTGCTGTTTGGTCATTTTCCTCTTGCTCGTGCTCCGACAGGCCGACTTCGTTGTATCGCTAAGCAAGCCTTCGACGACCTATGTCACTCAAACGAGCGGACCAAGGCCGATATCGTCGGAACTCGTTCAAGATAGCGAAAAACCTTCAATGGAAGCCCTGCATCGAAACACAGAGAACCAAGCATTGGCTTACCGGCACCTGCCCCAGCACTTCCCATTTTTCATCTGTGTCTTTCTGTGGTTCGTGCAAAGCCTCATGTATAGCTACAGAATGTTGGGTCGCGATTTTAACTCCATGGTCCGTAACTATTTCGACTCCCGACCCTTTCCGAATGAAATGACGCGCTTCGCAAACCAGCAGATGAGCCTCGCACCCGACTTTGTTGTTGTTGCTCAGGACGAATGGCTATCACCGTTGGTTAACGTAGCAATTATGGGTCTCGCCGCCCTATACGCTGCGTTTCTGCACGCGTTAGGGTAACGCCGCGCTCGCAGACCAAACAAGATCGAGGACCGGGGAGCGCGGGTTGTCAGACGATTTCCAAGCTACAACTTTAGCGTTTCTGACGTGGCTAGATGCACTTGAGCGCATCGATACGCTTATACTTGAGATGCGGCACGTTCAGGAAACAATTGCCAGTCAGCTTCGTCTGCCTATAGGCGCTAACGGTCAGGCGGTGCGTCCTGATTTGCTGTATGATGTCTTTGATTATGAGGACTATTACCTATGGGGAACTTTCAGCAACAATTTTTCAATGGATGCAAATGCGCCGCCCGAGACGATCCGGGTGCGCGCCGCCAAGGGCCTATCGGCGACAAAGGATTGGTCGATCGCACTCAAAGGGCTGCCGACTCTAGCCGATGGAACCTACGTGCTAGCGACGCTCTGGTGTCCAGAGTTCTACGCCGCATCGCTGGCGCCGCTCGAAACAGAGCAACTAATGAACCAATTCGGGGATCAATATACGAGCTGGGTAAACGTTGCGGCACTTCGAGCGCGTCTTGATGAGTGGAAACGCTGTCGAGCGGAGGTCACGAAGAGCAACGTCTTCTCGGCCATTGACGAGCGGCTCTATGAGGTCATGTGCTACCTTCAAGTTCAAAAGCGAGAGCTTTTACGCGACAAACTTGTACTAGCCCGGCGCGCCCTCGACGCCTTCGACACGACACCGAACGAAGGCCGCGAAGACCTCCTAGTCCTGTTTCTAATACTTCGGCGAACCGTCCTTGAGAGATTGCACCAGCGCCTTGAGACTTTTTCGGACATTCTATCAAATGTCCAAGAAACGCTTAATTTGTCATTGGAACGCGACCCGGCCCCGACGGTAAGACGACGCCGAGATCAAGGCATTTACACAACGGACTTGGCTGATAGCTGCCACCGCATCGCCGGAGACATTCAAAGTTATTTCGCATGGCTGCAAGATCAGCCCGGAAGTGTTGCAGGATATCTGAATGTCGATGATCAGATTGACTATATCGTTCACAGATACACCCGCGTGCACACATCTGCGACTCGATATGACAAGGCCGTCGAGCGTCCTTGGGAAACGCGCGTGCCCGGGCGGTCACCCACTAAGCCGCGACGCTCGGTTCGAGCGGGCTTCGTCCGGTCATCGTTTTGGATGCCCGAGCGCCCCGACCTTCAGCCAATCATCGCCCATGAGATCGCGCATTTATTGATTGCACACTACTTCGATAATCTCGAACCAATTACGTTAGACGGCCTAAGCGATCTGCTGTCACGCCTGTTGCAGCAGATAGCCCACATAATGGAGAAATATTCTGAGCGATTCCGCTATTTCGACTTCAATCCCAGTGTTCGCCGAGAATTTTTGTTGGAGTGCGCCGTTGACCTCGTCAGCGTATCGGTACATCGAACCGCGTATATTTTTGCTCACTTCATGGAGTTGATCTGCTCCGAAGTCGAGGACCTGTTCATAGGGCACGATATTGCCGATAGCGTAGCGCAGCTTGCTTACGATAATGTGACTTTCATGCGGCAAAATCCACCGGAGTGGTTTTTGCGTATTGAAGTTGCACTCACATTTTCAGCGGCGTTAGCGGCGGCGGACGAGGCGCCTTTTATAGTTTTGACGAAAGCAGTGCACGACGGCGCTCGGGCGTTGCTTCGGCGAACACGCGAGCAGCTTTCAAAATGGATGGACAGCGATCAAAAAGAAGACTGGATGACGTGGCTGGAGATGACGAACGCCATCGCCGAGGTGGTGGAAAAATCTCGTCTGGTTCGGGAGACGCGCGGATGGCAAACGGAGCGCAAGAAGGAATGCGCGGCTCAAGCGGCGGCCCGATTGGAGCGCGTGCCATTGAGCCGACACCTTCCTCCCTTGGCCACCGAGGCTAAAGAGCATTGTCTCGGGGCTTGGCTTGACCGTGTCGCTGAAAGGCCACGGAAACTAGGACAATATTTAGCGCGGCACGTAAGTCCTGCGAACGTTTGTTATGAAGACCTCATGCGGGCATTTCGATTGATTTATTTTCGGAGCGCGCCCGCGAATTATGAGATCGAAACCGAGCTATTCGGCCACTTGATCGATATTTCCTGGCAATGCGCGACGCTGACTGTACAGGATTTCTTCGACGACCCGGAATCAACAATTCCAGGGGTAACAGGAATTCCCCGCGGAGAATGGATTACAGCCGCGCACGAGCTAAATTGGCTCGGGCGAGACCTCTATCATACAGCGCTCGAGTTTGTCGTGTGGTTTGAGCGACCCGCGATCGGCCGCCTCAAGGCGGCATATCGGTGGCTAGGTACGCTTATAAGGGACATGGAGACGGCGCTGGACCGAATCTCTACTCCATCCGATCGGGCCGAAGCTGAAAGGATTTTGCAAATTTTGCAGGCGTGTGCCGGGATGATCTGCGATGGCACCGAAAATTTGCCGCCTAGTGCAGTACTCGCGACCGTAGGGGAAAAATGGACCGGTACTCTGTCGCTTCGTGACATTAGAAACATAAGAGCGGTTGGCATCCGTTGGCTATGTGACCGGTATCCGAATCGTACCGATCCCGACTATGGACATCCAGAAACAATTCAGCGTTGGACGCACATATTCGACTTCATTTCTGCTCACGTCATGGATCAAGCAGCACAATTGATCCATCAAGCTTTGATGGAAGTCTCCGAAAATTCCTCAACGCAAGCAAGCGACCAATTCTTGGCGCGGCTCAATCCAGAGAGTCCAGCGGATGACAGCCTTCGTGGACTAGCGTCCATACTTGAGACTTGGATTCGGCTGGGTCACTATCTGAAGGTGAAACCGGAAATTCAGCGCTCGGTTAATTTCTACTACAATCGACCAAGACTGCACTATCGAGAAAGTGTGAATTTCAACAAGGTATTTTCTGACTATCTTAATGTTCCCGTCGCCAACAGAAAGTGCGCGGGAAACGCAACGTTGCCGATCGATAAGTTGGTACCATCGCGCTCTTTTCGAATTGATCGCATTTCACTCACCTATGAGAGGCCGGGCGACGATGAGGAGGGCGACACCAGGGAGACAATTTGGCGGGATGATCCAAACAAGGTTCTGCAGCCGACCGCTGCAACATTTTGGCTTCCGTGGGGAATCGATGGAAGAGTGTACTCTTGGGGCGCGCAGGTCCCACTTGTGCAGCAGGCGTTGGCCCCAGGTCTCTTGGGTCGATTTGACCGCATCATTCTCGAACCGGCCAAGCATACGGCGCGGAAAAGGCAGTTCCGAGCGACAATACCATTTTTTCGGCGTCAACAGACCGGGATACCCTTCGCAGCAAAGGTCCGCAGATGCACCTCTCCCGTTGCTTCCGACGGCGTGACGGACCAGCTCAGCGCCTACATCGGCGAAAGCCCTTACCCGCCGCTATTGCACCAAGGTGATATACCTCGCAACGGATCCATAAAGCAAAGCGCAAGACGCATTCCTATCGCGACAATTAACATCCTATTGAGCCAACGTTCGGCTCGTTTAACGTTTGTAGAACGGCTGATAGCCGAGGACATTGTTATGAGTTCTTACAACACAAACTGGTATTCACCCTACCGGCATTTCCATCCAGCCGGCGACGTTGGTCTGCTGACCGATGGGTGGGGCGATATATTTTTGATGTTATTTTGCGATGTCGGCACGAAGTTCAAGGGCACGTTCAGTGACTATGTCGAACGGTGCGATAGGATCGAAGCTCGGCTCCGAGAAGTGCTGACTTTAAGAACCGCTTTGTTCAACGATCCACTCGTGATAAGGAGCGAGACCTCCTATACGGCCGTGCCGATTGATGCGGCACTGCTCAATCCGGATAAATATCAATCAACCATGTTAGTGCGTTTTCGTTCGACACTGGATGGAACGCCCCTGGCTGAGAAATTCGAATATGGGGTTTTGCACGAGCTTGAAGCGGCTGGGTTGAACGATGTTCTGCGCGTTTCGCGAATTTCAGGAAGGACGGACTACGCGATTACTTCACAGCGAATGGGTCGCGATGCGGCCAGGGGCGCTTATGAACGGCTAATGAATCAACTCGAATATCGAGTTGATGAGATGCTTCCATACGGAGTGCTGTTTCAAAGTTTGCGGCACATGTTGTTTCAGAGGGCTCTTGGCGATGAAATGGGATGCTACATTGATAGTACAAGTACATTGATTTCTGATGAGGTTGGTCATGCATGAAGCGTCACTGACAACAAATTCGGCGCGTTCGCCGGCCACTTTCCCTAACGGTCAGACGAAATGGATCGGATAGCGCCTGCAGTTTCCCGATAGTTCATTAAATTCCGCCGAGTTGGCAACCTTCGGCGAAGGCCCGCCGTTTTCCACCCGACAGTGCGTGGCCTTGACGGCCTTGGGGGCGGGGTGCCTCTCTTTCAAAAAAAGTGGCCGGAGGCCCCGTACTTCAAACAAACAATAAAAATGGGCGTATGAGCTGGAGCGCAGCGCAGGCCATTCGCCAGCTCCGAGACCGGTTAAAAGGGCAGCCGCAGGAGCGTCAGCATAGCGCCGCCGGAGGCGCGACGCGGGACCGACTGCCCCCGGCGAGGGGTTCAATATTTTTCTTGCGCGAGGGATCGTGACCGAACGGCTAAGACCCGCCATCCCGCTCGCGGGATCTGCGGGGCTTGGTGACACCCGCGAAAGCGGGTGGAGTAGAGCCCGGTCCGGCGAAGCCGGACGCGCGCCAGAATTCCCCCATAGGAGAACCACTTACACTCGGCCAGTGGGAGTCACCGTTCGCAGTGGATGAAACCCATCGCATCCGCTAGAATCTAAAACATGGACGACAAACTTCTAGAATCGTTAGCGAGCATCGTCACCGACTACCGAGCGGGGGAGGTGCCATCCGTTCCGCGCCCATCTACGGAGCACGTAAAGGGCTGGGTCGAGCAATTCGACGAAAACGTCCGCGACAAAATCCTCACGGAACTCGTGCATGTTCTTGGTCAGACCTACATCGCAAAGGCCAAAGTCGGAGGATTTCTGTCAGGTCTAATTACGAATGAAAAGCTTACCGGCGGGGATGCGAAGTCGTTTTGGCAGGGAGCGAAACTCCTTGACATCCAAAAGAAGGGGAACAGCCAACGCGAAATGCTTTCAATGTTCGCCGTTTCCCTCAAGGCCTCCCTCGGCCTGGAAATTGGCGATTGCGGAAAGACACCTGCTTGCTACGTCTATATCGACGACGGTCTTTTCTCGGGAAACAGCATTCTCAGCGATTTGGGGGGCTGGCTAGCCGGCGCTGCCCCGAGTGAGGCTTTGGTTCACGTCGTCGTCATGGCGCTACACCGCGGCGGTCAGTACTACGCACGAACAAACTTGAAGAAGGCCGCTCAGGAGCACGGCAAGAAAATTCAGTTCACCTGGTGGCGGATTGTCGAACTTGAGGACCGTCGGACTTATATCAACAACTCGGACGTGCTTCGACCGACCACAATCCCCGCCGACGCGACCACACAGGCTTACGTCAAGGCAATGAAACACCAGCCGGTACTTCGAACTCCACCCGGCACGGGCGATCTCAAGATTTTCTCGTCGGACCAGGGTCGAGAACTGCTCGAACAGCAATTTCTGGCAAAAGGCGCGTACATACGAACGGCATGTCCGATGCTCAACCAATACCAGAGGCCACTCGGCAACATGTTGCTCGAAACGTTGGGTTTCGGATCGACTATTGTCACCTTTCGAAACTGCCCTAATAATGCTCCACTCGTATTCTGGGCCGGAAATCCTTGGAAGCCGCTTTTCGCCAGGAAAACCAACTGATGGTCTCCGAGACGAAAATTCGTATTTACAATCGATGCGAGGTCGTCACCTTTCGAATGACGATTGGCGAATTTGGCGGCCTTTCGAATATGGCTCCAAATTTCCCGATTGAAATCAACGGCGTTTCCATAGCTACAGTGGAGGCGCTCTATCAAGCTTGTCGCTTTCCGGATCAGCCCAAAGTCCAAGCGACAATTATCGATCAACGAAGCCCAATGACGGCAAAAATGAAAAGCAAACGGTATCGAAAGGACACACGAGGCGATTGGGACGTAACCCGTGTCAAAATCATGCGCTGGTGCCTTAGGGTAAAGCTTGCACAAAACTGGTCGTCGTTCTCAGCACTTTTATTAAAGACGGGCGCCCTTCCCATCGTCGAAGAATCGCGGAAGGACGACTATTGGGGCGCAAAGCCGCAAGATGACGGAACGCTGGTGGGGATGAACGTTTTGGGCAGATTACTTATGGAACTGCGAGAACAGGTTCAGCGCGGAGATCGAGACGCACTCCGCAACGTTACGGCTCCGAACATTCCTAATTTCCTTCTGCTAGATAGGACAATTGGGCCAGTGGGACCTCGCGAGAGGGAGCCGGCATCCTTTCAACACTCCATGTTTAGCTAACCGAGGCCGTATCCAGCGCGACCCTATTCGCAGCGCAATCTAACTGACCCTCGACAGCTTAATGAAGCCCACGCGAACGTCGAAACCCATGGCCTCAATCGCGCGCGCCTCCTCTCGGAGGGTCAGCTTGCTAAAAAAATGGGATATTGTTGGTGCCATCAGCTCTTGAAAAATCTGCTATCTGAAAATCAACGGTCCAGCGTTTCGCGAGGGCGGTTTCCAGCTCCTTTGCCCTCGCTCTGCCATAGAGTTGCCTGACGATGTCGATCATGCCCGCCTTGAACGGTTCATATTGACGGATCATGCGCGCCGAGTTCCCGCCCTGCTTAAAGAAATGGCTCAACACGCTCGACTGACGAGAGCTTTTCTTTATGTGGATAAATCGGCGACCCTCTATGTCGATGAGGTCGCAGACTTCAATGCCCGGTCCCGGAACCTCGTCGATTTGGACCAACTTTTGATCCAAAAGAAGATAGCCGGATTCACCGGCGACCTCAGCGTTGTATGTTTCCTCGGACTGATACGCGATCTTTTGCTTTCCCTTGCCGCCAGCCGGAAAGATTTTCTTTTTCAGAGGCCGCAGCTTTTTGTCGGCCTTGCCGCAAAGATCAGTGAATTTCCGATCGGCTGCGTCCTTAAATGCTTTGCTGATGCGATACCACAGCCCCTCGTTGAGGGCATAACGCTCGCCCTTGTAAACAAGCGAACCGATTAAGGCACTCCGGACCGACCAGCGCTGAAATGGGGTGTTGTCGTTCTCGGCGTAGGCCGCCACCGTATGTTTTTTTAGATCATCGAGCGTAAGCTTGGCCAGACGGCTTCCAAGCTCCGTTGAGTAGAGTTCGACGGACAAATCAGGATAGAATTTGCTAAACCCGGCATGTTCAAATCGAAAAGAGCCAACGCCTGTTGGCAAAATCTCAGGAATTGCTATCTCGAATTCATCGCTACCATCGCGAATGGCGCTGACAAGTGCGCCATCAAGATCAGCCTCGATGACTGGGTCCAGAACCGGCGAAAGAAAATCGATGATTTTGAAGCCTGTCTTTTTGTAAGCACTGGACTTGAATAGATCAACTGGCTCAGCGGCAGCCTCGGGCACGTCGCTGAGCTCAATTTTCTTCGAAAATCGTAGAGATCGCGCGCCTGTTACCATGTTGGCGAATTCGTCATCCTCCGCTCGGCCACTCACTTTTCGAATAAGGTCGAGGGCATCATCGAAACCGAACGACCGGAGATCGCGCTGCCCGGCCGCTTGCGCAAAGTCTCGAATAGGCGTTCCACGCTTCGAATCTTGCCATCGCTGACGGCGTTCACTGCTACCTTTAATCCGAAATCTGCTTCCGTCTTGGAATCGTCCAAATAGACGTGCGCATAGGAGAATGTGAGAGCAAAGATGCGCTTGTTCTTCTTGAACGCAACCAGCGCACAAGGTGATTGAGAGAAAAGCTTATCAGGAATTGAGAATTCT
Source organism: Xanthobacteraceae bacterium (assembly GCA_030039655.1). The sequence continues at coordinate 11,086 of JASHVC010000631.1, forward strand.
GCGCGAAGCAACGGAACCCATTTAGGAGTGCTCGGAAAGCCTGGAAATGTATAGAGGGTGGCACCGTCAGAAAATGTCGACGCTGTGGATGCTTTTGCTACCCCACTCCTGATGAGACCCTGGGCATTCCCGGTCAACAGATCGTCAAAGCCAGTCACGTCTGGCTTTGCGAGGTAAAGACAAAATGTATTCAGCTTAGCCAAAGTGGCGCGGTCCAGAGATTGAGTTGTAGCAAAATAATACCACACTTTTTAGGAAGCCCCCACAATCTTTCATTCGGTGCCGTGCGGTGTCGGTTGCTTTAAGCATCCTCCATCCCCGCCACACCAAACCCGTCCTTCTTTCGGCCAAAAGCACCGTTCGTCGGCTGCATGGCTGC